>NZ_JAKMRK010000007.1:0-92139 GCF_025772045.1 Campylobacter sp. IFREMER_LSEM_CL1890
ATTACTATTATTTTTATAATTAGTACCTAAAAAATTAACCCCATAGTCATAGACCTTGCCTAGGTTAATTTTGGTACTATAAATAAAAGTGTTATGAAAATTTCTAAATAAACCTTCTAAACCTATGCTACCTACATTAGAATGCTTATTAAAAGTTAAAAATCCAGCACTTGTATCACTAAGTATTTTATGATAAATACTTGAAGTAAAGTATAAAGATGAATTAGTATTAATCCATACAGGATAAGAAAAGTCTATACCGAAATTTCTAGAAGTACCATAAAATCCGGCATTTTCATAATCTTCTCCCAAGGAATAATTTCCTTTTGATACACTTGGAGTAATTTTTAAATTTCCTAAAAAGAAAGTATAACTAGCCCCGTAGTTGATTTGTTTTTCATTGCTTGATTGTAAGTAAAAATTATAATAATCCCCCATATTAAATATAGAATTAAATCCCATACTGATGCCTATTCTATATTTGCCAGAACTTTCAATACCATAATTATCAGCATATAATAATACATTAGCCTTAGTATCAGGAACTACTTCTATAACTATATCAGTTTCTCCTACATTCTCTCCTGCTTGTAAGCCTGCTAGGGTTTGTACTCCATACATTTCATTGACTTTATATGCGCTATCTTCTATTAATTTAGTGGAGATAATTCTACCTTTAAGTTTTTTATCTAATTTATCTTTTATGAAATGATCTTTGATCGAGGTTTTGTTTTCTATTATGTGTTTTCCAAATACTCCTAAAGCAATGTTTAGTTCTATATTGCCATCTTCAAAATTTTGTTTTGGAATAAACACTGTTGCAGCAGGATAGCCATTAACTTGGAAATAATAAGCAACAATATTTGATACATCTTGCAAATCTTGGATATTAAATTTTTTCTGTTCATAATTTAATATGAGATTATGTAATTCCTCTTCTTCAATTCCTAAATTTTCAAAATCAATTCCTTTGTTTGTGATGTGAAAATTATAGTGAGTAAGTATTTCTTTTTCATAATGTTCTTGGTGTGTATTTATGATTTCTCTAGCATCTTGAAATTTTTCATAATTTTGTTCAGTTTTTAAATTTTCTTTTAAAGCTTTGTTTTGTGGTATATTTCTATCAGGGGATAATTCTATTATTTTTATATTGTCATTTGTAGCTCGTAAAGCACATGTTAAAATTAAGGTGCAAACAATAATCTTATGCATTTAACTTTCTTTAATTAGCACATGGGTTCATAGCTTTAAACCCATCGCTTACAATACAAGTTTTTTTACGAGCTTCTATATCAAGTTCCCCAATTTCTTTGATTATTATTTCATCTTTAACTAAATCATCTCCTAAAGAATTAAATAAAAATAAATTAGCAATATTGTCATTAATCATTGCAGGATAGTTTTGATTATTGTTTAGACTTGATTTTGCTTGATTGTTTTCTAGTGTAGGAATGCTAGGAATACTAGGTGTTAGATCAGTCCAAGGTAAATCAGGTTCAACAGGAATACTAGGTGTTAGATCAGTCCAAGGTAAATCAGGTTCAACAGGAATACTAGGTGTTAGATCAATGCTTTCTAAAATAGGTTTATATAAGTCATATTGATAATCTCCCATTATTAAAAAACTACCTTTATTGTGTTGATATTCTATTTTATTTTTAATTTCTGCTAATCCTAATTTGGAAGCTATTGTTTCTTGTTGTTTTTCTAGCATATTGATATTTTTAAGTAATTGAGCTAGCTTATTAGGATCTAGTGAAGAATTGTTTTTTATATAGTCATTATAAGATTTTTCTGCTATTTGAAGTTGTAATTTTATATTTTCCAATTCTTTTAGAAGTTGTTGTGAATTTAAAACTATATCTTTTAATTCTCCTTTTAGAATTTCTAATATACTTATTTTTTTCTCAATTGTTTTGTCTATATTTGATTTTATATTGTTTTGATAAAAATCTTTTACACCTTCTTCAAATTTATCATTATTTGCATTATTTAATCCGTTGTTTTGATAAGCCATTATAAAATCTAAACTTTGAACTATCTTCAAGGCTTGTGATTTATTATTTGCTGTATCTTTGATGAAGTATTTTGCCACAAAATCTACTTTTTCATCTTCTGTCATTAGATTATAATCTTTTTCTGCTAATATATCCAATAAAACATCAATATATATTTTATAATGCTGATTGATAAGATCTGCTAGAATTTCATTTTTGATGACATCTTCATATAAATCATCTTTACCAAGGATGGCTTCTTCTTGTATGATATTGTCTATATTTGGGTAATTAATTTCTATTTTATTTGAAAAATCTGGTTTTTTTGGTAGTTCTATAATAGGTCTTGCTATTGTATTATCTTTACTTAAAAAATCTTCAAATTTTAAATTTTTATTATCATCATTATAGGTATGAATATTAATTTTCATATCTTTCCATAATTTTAAGTCGCTAAAAACATCATTAAAATCATTTTCATGATGATAAATATGTATATTCTTAAAAGCTAAATTTACATTTTTATCGTTATAGGCACTAATAAATTTTCCACTTAAATTTTTACCATCACTTGCAAAAGATTGTATTTGGGAGTCATTTTCAAAAAATAAATATATATTTTTAAAATCTAAATTAAATTTTTGAAACATTGAACGCCCTTCAATATATCCGATAAACCCAGCAGCATTGGCAAAGTCTTTTTGTCCATAAGCTTGTATATTTTTTATATCATATATGCTTATGTCAGAAAAACTTCCCTTACCTTCTTTTTGAATCCATCCTGCAAAACCTCCAACATTCACCATTCCACTTTTGTCTTTTTCAATCTTGCCTGAAATAGTGTCAATATTTTTTATTGTGATATTTGAAAGAGATAAATTATCACTTCTATATCCTTCTATTTTTCCTGCAAAACCACCGCTTGCAGCACGAGTGCCTTCCATGGAGTTATTATTAATGCTTTCTATTTTTTCAGCTTCTATGCTAATATTATCAAAAACACCTCCATTAGCAAAACCTACAAACCCGCCAGCATAAGCATTTCCTGTATCAAAAAAATCTTCTTCCAACGAGCCATCTTTGTTATCTTGACTAATGCTTTTTACATTTTTAACACGCACATTGATGTTTTTAAAATAAGTATCACCAGAATCAATACTTCCTACAAATCCACCAGCATAAGTATGGCGTAAAGTAGTAAAAGTGGAGGTTATGTTGTTTATATCTAAATTTATATTTTCAAGATCAGCATAGCCTATATTACCTGAAAAACCACCTGTAACAAAACCTCCATTAATTTCATCAATTTGTCTTATATCGATATTGCTAAATTTTCCTCCCCATACTTCTCCTGCAAAACCACCCGTATATGTTGCTTTTGTTGTTTTATCATTAATAATTTTATTTATTTGTGATATGTTTATATTTTCAAATTTTCCATTGTTAATTCCACCTACAAAACCTCCAATATGTGATCTATTTTCAAGGCTAATACCGCTGATTTCTCCTATTGATTTTATATCAATTTTGTTAAAGTTAGCACCATTAACATATCCTATAAAACCTCCTGCGTAGAGATTGTTTTTATTTTGTGTAGAGATTTTAGAGATATTTTTTAACTCTATATTTTCAAATTTACTGCCACCACTTGCATATCCTACAAAACCTCCAGTATACATTGAGTTTGATAGAATAGAATTATCGTTATAATCAATTATTATATTTTTAAATTCAGAACCATTAGCATTTCCAAATATACCAACATATCTTAAAGAATCTGATAATACATTTGTATCTATGAATATATTTTTTAAAGCAAAATTTTGTCCGTCAAAAATTTTATTATAAAAGCTATTATCTTCTATAATTTCCCAATTATCATTGTAAATAGGATCTTTATATCCTACTATCATATTGGTGCAACCATATCCTTCTATACAGTAATTTGCATAGTTTTTTCCTTTAAAATCTATATCATTTGTTAGTCTGTATTCAACAGCTGTATTTCTAAAATCTTTTTTATTTTCATTCCAACCTTTGGCAAAATGCCACCAATCAACATCTGAAGATATTCCTACAAAATCATATATGTTAAAGGAGTTATTATTATGTTTTATATTTTGAAAATCAGCTTGTTTAAGTTTATCAAAAACTGCAAAAGAATTAGGATCGTAGTAATATCCACTAGCATTTAAATATATAGAACCTCTTTCTTTAGCGCTTACTTCTAATTTTGATAAAGAATTTGCGTTTATATTTGATGTATCAATGTCTATTTCGTTTCCTATAAGTTTGATGTTTTTTGAGTTGATTTTAGTTAATAAATCATTTGAATTTTTAATATTTGAATTTAATAAAATTTTATTTCCTATAAAGACAACTTCTTCAGCGTTAATATTTCCCATATTAACTACATTGCCATTGTTTTTATCTAATTTTATAATGGGTGATTGTATGGTGTTTGTTTTTCCATTTGCAAATTTTTGCATTTCATCAGAACTTATTGATGAGGTTGAAGCTACAAAGCGATTGGCATTGATAGTTCCTGTTTTAGTTATGATTACTCCATTAGGATTGATTAAAAAGACATTATTGCCACTTGCATTTAATAAACCTTCTATGGTAGATTTGCTTGTCCCATGAGCAATGTTTAGGTAGTTTTTGTTAGAGCCATTAAAATTTACACTTTCATTTTTGCCTATGCTAAATCCCCCCCCCATTGTATTACAGAATTTTGCCCATTTCCGTGGATATTCATATGATTATCATTTATGCTAATAGAACCACTAGTTCCATGTGTAAATTTACCACCACTAGGTAGCGCTAGACTTTGATCAAATAAGATAGAAATAACAATACCAGATAAAAGAATATGGTTAGAAAAACTAGACATCAGCTATCCTTAAATAATTATTAATATCAATATGTAATTTTTAAATATATTATAACAAAATTTATTTATAGTTAAATAAAAATAAATAAACATAAACAATATAAATAATTTATTATGCATATTTTTGTTATATAATTTGCTTTTAGAGTTAAGGTTTAGATTAAATGAAATTTTTAGTTTTTTTATTTAAAGAAAGCAAATTAAAAATCATTCTTTTTTTGCTTTTTAGTATTTTTACGAGTATATTAGGTGTATTGACTTTAGTTTTTATCAATGAATTTTTATTAAAAGCTAATCTTGAAAACTCAAATATTATCGTGTATTTTGTGCTTTTGTTGCTTGTCTTTTTTGCGAGTTCTTCTTTTGTAGAAATTGCTTTAAGCTCGTTTGGACAAAGTTTTATTTTTAAAATGCAAAGAAGGGTTGTAAAGCAAATTTTAGATACAAGTGTTTTGAGTATTTTAAATACTACTAAAGCAAAGATTTTGGCTTCTTTAAATAATGATGTGCGTAGTATTTCTTTTGGACTTTTAAGACTTCCTGAATTCATACAATCAAGTGTTTTGATTATTTGTGTAAGTGCTTATATAGCTTATCTTTCTTTAGAAATTTTCTTTTTATGTTTTGTGTGGATAGTGTGCGTTTTTTTGGTGGATAATTTTTTAATGAGTAAGGTGTATTTTTATTTTAAAAATGCTAGGGAAAATGACGATGCTTTGCAAAAAAACTATCAAAATATTTTACAAGGGCATAAAGAATTAACCTTAAATCCTTTAAGGGCAAAGTATTATTATGAAAACGAGTTTGAAAAAAATGCTCTAAAAAAGAAAAAAAGCTCCACTATAGGAAATATCTTACATATCTTATCTAATAATTGGAGCAATAGTGCCATGCTAGCTTTAGTAGGAGTGGAGTTTTATATAGCTTTAAGCTATGAACTTGCTAGTTTGCAAAGTGCTACGACTATTGCTTTAAGTGTGCTTTTTTTAAGATCGCCACTTGGAGCTATGATAGGAAGTTTTCCTACGCTTATGATGGCAAAAATCGCTTTAGATAAAATTTCAAATTTAAATTTAGAAAATTATTCTCATGAGTTTAAAATTAGTCAAAATAAAAAAACTTGGCAAAAACTTTGTTTTAAAGATGTATCTTTTTCTTATAATGAAAATTTTGCACTAAAACCTGTAAATTTTGAGCTTAAAAAGGGCGAATGCGTATTTTTAATAGGGAAAAATGGTAGTGGTAAATCTACTTTTTCTATGATTTTAGCAGGACTTTTTATAGACTTTAAAGGGGATATTTTTTTAGATGATGAAAAAGTAACTTCAGAAAATATTTATGAATATAGAAGTTTAATTAGTGCGATTTTTAGTGATTTTCATTTATTTGAGCATGTTTTAGAAGATGAGAAATTTAGCAAAGAAGACTTGGTATACTGGCTTGAAATTTTAGAACTAAATGAAAAAGTAGAGCTTGTGGAAAATACTTTTAGCACTATAAAGCTCTCGGCTGGACAAAAAAAGCGCCTTGCTATGCTTAATGCTTTACTTGAAAAAAGAGATATTTTAATCTTAGATGAGTGGGCAGCTGATCAAGATCCTATGTTTAGAAAGTTTTTTTATACTAAGCTTTTGTCGCTTTTAAAGCAAAAAGGCATTACAATATTTGCTATAACACATGATGAAGTATATTTTGACATGGCTGATAGAATTTTACTCGCACAAAATGGTCAAATTTGTGAATTAAAAGGCGATATTAAAGAACTAGCAAAAAATGCAGTAGAAAAATTTTAAAGGATAAAAATGAAAAAATTATTTATTTTATGTTTATTTTTAGGAGTAAGTTTGATGGCAAAATCTTTTGAGCTTGTAAAAGAGCCTGTTCTAACTTCGCAAATGGTTGAAGGGATTTTGGATCTTGCAAAGAAAGAAGCAAGAAAAAATGGCTTTCATGTAAGTATTACCATAGTAGATAAATCTGGTCAAATTTTAGCAGTTTTAAGAGATGATAAAGCAGGTGTGCATACGATTAATGCTAGTTATAAAAAAGCCTACACAGCCACTTCGCAAAAAAGAGAAACAGCAGTTATTTTTAAAGGTGTAAAAGAGGGTAAAATACCTGAAGATATTCGTTATTTAGATGATAAGTTTTCTATTATGCCTGGTGGGGTACCGATTTTTATAGATGGAGTTGTTGTTGGTGGTATAGGTGTGGGTGGAGCACACTTAGATGAGGATGTAAAAATAGCAAAAGCGGGGATAGCGTTTTTAAAATAGGCTTTGAAAAATCAAAGCCTATTGTCACTTAGCTTTTGCATAAATTTCTTTTTCAATGTTTATGTAAAATTGTGCGATAGCTTTGTAAGCTTCTTCCCAAGCTTTTAGTGTAGTTTCATCTGCATTTAACACTACTTTAATAGCCTTTAAAAGACAAGCACCTACTATAGGGTAATGCTCCTCTTTGACATTTAATTTTGTATGAGTGATAGCTACTTTATCAACAAAGCTTCTCATATTTTCTAAATTTTCTACATTTTTTGCTGCCATTAAAATAGCCATTGCTAAAGCTTTTGGTTGCTCGCCTGAAGCTTGTTTTTCCATATTAAACATAGGTTTTACTTCAGGATATTCTTCAAACATGATTTTATAAAATTCTTTTGTCAAAACTTCACCATTTTTTTGTAAAATTGGTACACAATCTTTGATGATTTGAATTTGCTCTTGTGTCATTTTATCTCCTTTGTATATTGTATTTTTGATGATTATATAAAAATAAGAGAAAAAATATCTTGATTTATGTTAATTTTGTATTATTTTATTTTAAATTGATTATGTATATCAATTTAAGTAAATATAAAGTGAATTATTAATATAATAATCCTTATCAATTTCAAAATTTAAAATTAAGGAAATTTATAAAATGAAAGCAAAAGTAGTTTTACTATCTTTACTAGCTGCTATGAGCTTAAGTGCTCAAGAGCTTACGATTTATTCTCATCGTCATTATGATTCTGATAAAGGAATTTTCAAATTATTTCAAGAAAAAACAGGCATTAGTGTAAATGTGGTGCAAGCTAAGGCTAATGAGCTTGCTAAAAGATTAGAAGTTGAAGGTAAAAATTCAAAAGCAGATTTATTTATGACTGCTGATGCGGGAAATTTAGAACAAGTTCGCACAAATAATCTTTTTGTTTCAGTTAGTTCGCCTGAGCTAGAAAAACTTTCTCCAAAAGAGCTAAGAGGCAAAAATAACGAATGGTATGCTTTTACAACAAGAGCAAGAATCATCATCGCTTCTAAAGATAGAATTAAAGATGGAGAGATTAAAACTTATGAAGATTTAACTGATCCTAAATTTAAAGGTAAGGTTTTAGTAAGAAGTTCAAATAATGTTTATAATATTTCTTTGTTAAGTGCTATGATAGATACTTTGGGCAAAGAAAAAGCAAAAGAATGGGCACAAGGCATAGCAAATAATCTTGCACGCACTCCAAAAGGTGGGGATCGTGATCAAATTCGTGCAATCTATGCAAAAGAAGGCGATGTGGCTATATCAAATAGTTATTATCTAGGACATCTAGCAAATTCAAAAAATCCTAAAGATGTTGAAGCTGCAAATTCAGTAAAAGTGATTTTTCCAAACCAAGATGATAGAGGAACACATATCAATGTAAGTGGTATAGGTGTTTTAAAAACTTCTAAAAATAAAGAAGCTGCGGTTAAATTTATCGAGTTTATGCTTTCAAAAGAAGCACAAGAAATTTTAACAAACCAAAACTATGAGTATCCAGTAAATAAAGAAGTAAAACCTGCTAAAATTTTACAATCTTGGGGCGAGTTTAAAGTAGAAAAGCCAAATTTCGAAGCTTATTGGGGTAATGCTAAAGAAGCTTTAATGATTTTTGATGAAGTTCAATGGAAATAATTTTAAGGAAAAATAAAATTTGAAATTTTTAAGTTTAAGGTGGTCTTTTGCCACCTTTTTTTTCTGTAGTTTAATCATACTGCCTATACTTGCTATTATCTTACACCTTCCTTTTATAGATATTAATACCTTAAAACATTTGAGTAAAAATGTCTTACCAAGGTATATTTTTGGTAGTGCTTTTATATTGTTTGGGACTTTAGTGTTGTGTTTGATTATAGGATTAATTAGTGCTTATTTGATAGCTTTTTATAAATTTTTTGGCTCGAAATTTTTTGAATGGTTTTTGATTTTACCTTTGGCTATACCTTCTTATGTAATGGGTTTTGTTTGGATTGATTTGTTTGAATTTCAAGGCTTAATTCCCACGCTTTTAGGTGTTGATAAGCGTATAGATATCATGAATGCATATGGCGTGATTGTGATTTTATCTTTTGCTCTTTATCCTTATGTGTATTTTTTTGCTAAAAATACCTTTGCTTATGGACTTGGAAATATCATTTTAAGTGCTAAAACACTTAAGGCTTCTAATTTAAAAACATTTTTTAAAGTGATTTTACCATTTTGTCGTGTGGGTATAGTGGGTGCTTTGCTGTTGGTGGCTATGGAGGTTTTGAGTGATTATGGCTTGGTGGCGTATTTTGGCGTAGATACTTTTAGTGCAGGAATTTTTAGAACATGGGGAAGTGGTGGCGATGAAGTCAGTGCTGTGGCTTTAAGCGTGGCTTTACTTGTGTTTATCGCGCTTTTAATGCTTTTAGAAAAAATTCAAAGAGGTAAAAAAGGCTTTAATCAAAATGTGTTTTTGCCTACTCCAAAAGATGAGTTAAAAGGCTTAAAGGCATTTTTAGCCTTTTTATGGTGCTTTTTAGTGGCATTTTTAGCCTTTGTCGTGCCTATTATGTGGCTTGTTTATTGGGTTGGGTTTGATTTTATGCAAAATTTAAGCAATGTCTTAACACCTGCATTTTATAGTCTTAGTGTGGCTTTGGTGAGTTCTTTTGCTATTGTGGGAGTGGCATTTTATTTATGTTTTGTGGTGCGTTTAAATGATACAAAAGCTTCTAAAATCATCCTTTGGCTTACGACTTTGGGGTATTCTTTACCTGGAGCTGTGGTAGCTGTGGGAATTTTAGTGATTTTGGGTGTGTTAAATTATATTTTTGATCTTTTATCTTTTGAGTATGCCATAGGTGGTGGATTTTTAGTGCTGTTTTTTGGATACTTTGTGAGATTTTTGGCTTCTGGAATTTTTGCAACTCAATCAGGCTATGAGAGAATTTCTAAAAATATAGACTATGCAAATTTAACCTTAAAATCAAAACCGCTTAAAATTTTCACTCAAATTCATTTTCCTTTGATGAAACATTATTTAGCTTTAGCTGTGGTGATTATTTGTGTGGATATTTTAAAAGAATTACCTATTTCAACTATACTTTCACCTTCAGGTTTTCAAACGCTTTCATCGCTTGTATTTGCTTATAGTGAAAATGAGTTAATTTATAATGTTTCTTTGCCATCTTTGATTATAGTGTTATTTGGGATTATCCCTACATTTTTAATGCATTATTTGCAAAATAAAAACAACCAAAAAGGACAATAATGGAAATCTTAAAAATTGACAATCTTTACAAATCTTTTGGAAAAATAGAGGTCTTAAAGGGAATTTCTTTGAGCTTAAAAGAAGGCGAGATTGTCAGTATTTTGGGAGAAAGTGGCTGTGGTAAGAGTTCTTTGCTTGGTTGTATAGCTGGTTTTTTTGAAATCAATGATGGCAGTATTTATATAGGAGATAAACTAGTTGCTTCTAAGAGTGTGTATTTAGCCCCGCAAGAGCGTGATGTGGGGGTTTTGTTTCAAGATTATGCTTTGTTTCCGCACTTAAATGTAGAAGAAAATATATGCTTTGGTATAAGCTCTTTAGGTAAAAACGAGCAAAAACAAAGGCTTGATGAGGTTTTGGAAATTTTAAATTTAAATACACTTTTAAAACGCTATCCAAATGAGCTAAGCGGTGGGCAAGCTCAAAGAGTAGCACTAGCAAGAACCATAGTCGCAAGGCCAAAAATTATACTTTTTGATGAACCTTTTTCAAATTTAAATCACACTTTAAGCGTTAAAATGCGCAAAGAAATCAAAAATATCTTGAAAGAACATAAGCTTAGTGCTATTTTTGTTACGCATGATAAAGACGATGCTTTTTATTTATCAGACAATATCGCTTTGATTAAGGATGGAAAAATTTTAGACTATGGAAGTGCTAAAGAGCTTTTTTATAAGCCTAAAAATATAGATAGTGCTTGTTTTTTGGGCGAAGCATTTTTTATAGATCCAAATACAATTTTAGATGAGAATTTTAAAGCATATTTACAAAGTAAAAATGGCATTTTACGCCCTAATGATATACAAATTTCAACCTCACAAACTCCTTTAAAGGCTAGCGTTTTAGAATGTGTGTTTTATGGGGATTTTTATGAGCTAGGCGTGAGTTTGGAAGGACATATTTTTAGCATTTATCATCATAAAGAGCTTAGTAAAAATGATGAGGTTTATCTTAAGTTAAGTGATATAGAAAGTTTTTAATTTGCTAAAATTATAATGAGTATGCGAAAATAAAAGTTCTAGTAATTGGAATAATATCAAATTATATTTGCTATTTTATAATGTTTCCATTAGTATCTACAAAGCCCCATTTTCCATTTAGCTGAACTATTGCGGCTTTATTATAAAAACTCTCTACTTCATCAAATATAGGGTTTATAACAATATTTCCACTTTTGTCTATAAACCCAAATTTTTCGTTTAATTTTATCTTTGCGAGGCCTTCGCTAAAACTCTCTACTTCATCAAATATAGGATTTATAACAATTTCCCCTTTATTGTTTATAAACCCCCATTTTTCATTTAGTTTTATATCTGCAAGTCCTTCGTTAAAATTTCCCGCATAATCAAATTTAGGTTTTATTATAAATTCTCCATTTGTGTCAATAAAGCCCCATTTGTCGTTTATTAAAACCGATATCAAATTTTCGTAAAAACCATTCGTATCGTCAAATTTTGGTTCAGTTATAATTTTTCCGTTTTTGTCAGCGAAACCGTACTTATTACCTATTTGAATAGTTATAAAATTTTCATTAAGGTGACTAATATAGTCATATATTGGGTTTATTATAAAATCTCCATTTTTATTTATTAAGCCCCACTTGCCATTGAGTTTTACTGTTGCTATATCATTGTGAAAAAATAAAACTTCATCAAAAATCGGCCACATCATTTTTTTACCATTTATATTTACAAAACCTTGGTTGTTGTTTAATTTAATCATGGTAGAACCTCGTATTTATGTTGATGATAAGTTTTAAAGATTATTTTACAATAAAATATCAAATCACAATATCAAAATAAAATTTGCTAAAGATTATAAAATAAAGTAAAATCACAGCAAAAAAAGGAAATAAATGATTAGTGTAGAATTGATAGAGCATATTTTTAAAGCTGCTTCTATATCAAGGTGGAATGATTATCCTAGAATGACAAATTTAGTTGAGCTTGATAAGCAAGCGCATAAATTCATCATTGCTTATTTCATTGCTAAAATGGAAAAAGATGTCAATATGCGCTTTATCATAGAAGCGGGGATTTTTGAGTTTTTAAGTAGGGTGGTAGTGACTGATATACGCCCTGATGTGTATCATGAGATAACGCGTGCAAAAAATGAGCAAGTAAGTGCTTGGGTGTTAAGTAAAATCGCACCAATGATTCAAGATATTGAAAATGGTGAGTTTTTAAAACGCTATGAGCTTTTTTTGCAAGGTAAAGATTGTGCAAAAGAAAGGCTTGTTTTAAAAGCTGCTTCGTATTTTGCGACAAGGTGGGAGTTTAATATAGTTTATCAAACTAGTTCATTTTTAAGTGATATTGATGAGATTAAGGCTAAGGTTGAAGAGGAATTAGAAGATTATTATGAGTTAATTGGCGCAAGAAAAATAGCTCTTAATCAAAAAATTTCTAAAATAATCGATCTAAGCGGACGCTTGCGTTTTCAAAAAAGATGGGCACAAACTCCAAGGATTCCAGAAACTGCGGTTTTAGGACATATGCTTGTGGTAGCTATTTTGTCTTATTTTTATTCTTTAGAAGTAAAAGCATGCGATGGTAGGATAGAAAGCAATTTTTATTGTGCTTTGTTTCATGATTTGCCTGAAAGTTTAACTAGAGATATCATCTCTCCGGTAAAATATGGCATAGATGGTTTAAATGAAATCATCAATGAGTATGAAATGAAGCTTATTAATGAGAAAATTTTACCTTTTATACCACTATCTTTTAGAGAAGAATTTAGTTATATACTTGGTATTAGAGAAGGACAAAATGAAGAAAGTGCCTTTGTAAAAAATGAATTTGAAAATCGTATTTTTAATAACAAGCCAAGTGTTTATAGCGGTAGTTTGGATGCGGTTAATGAGGATCGTTTTAAGGCTATTGATGGAAAGGCTTTGAAATATTGTGATAAGCTAGCAGCTTTTATAGAAGCGGCTTTATCGATTAGCTATGGAGTAAAGTCTAAAGAGCTTGAAAGCGGTTTTGTGGGAATGTATGAGTATTTTAAAACAAATCCGACTATTAATGGGGTAAATTTCTTTAGAATTTGTGAGGATATTAAAGGGTATTTTAAACTTTAAAACCCTCTCCCAGATGACTGCGGCACACACTAAGTCTAAGTGCTCTGCTGTGTTCCCACCCTGAAGCGGTGCTTAAAAATAGCATTGCACAGGTCTAAGAGAAGGCAGTTGAAATAATATCTTAAAATATCTTAAAAAACATTGAGGTGAAGTATGTTGAGTATATTTGCAAATTTTTTATCTAAATTTAGAGAATTTTTTGTTCCTAGTCATCTGTCTTTAGAATTTAGAGCAAAATCTTTTGCGGCTATTATTGTGGCAAATAAAAATATAAAAGCAGAAATTTGGCAAGTTTTAGCTGATATTGCTAGTGAAATTTATCCAAAAGATAAAAGCAGGCAAGCAATTTTGGTGCAAACTTCTAAAGAATATGTAGATAGAGTTTTAAAAAGTGAGCTTAGTTTGGATACTTTACTTAAAAATATTGCTTTGCTTTTGAAAAAAAATCCAAGATATATACAAAAGATAAAATTTGATAAACTTGAGCGTTTAATAGATAAAAATGAAGAAGAATCTTTGGTTCAGCTTAGGGTGTATGAATTTTTTGAGCAAGAGGTAAAATATATCTTAGAGCAAAAAAATATAAATAAAACATGAAAAGCTAAAATTAGCGTTTCATGTTGATTGCTTTTTGTATCATTTGATCGGCTGTTGTGATACTTTTACTACTTGAATCATAAGCTTTTTGTAGAGTGATTAAGTTAGTAAAAGCTACCGATAAATCTACATTAGATTGCTCTAAATAAGAACCTTTAAAAGTTGCTGTGCTGAAATTTCCATTAGCATCAAGTAAAAAAGTTGGATTACCGCTATTTCCTGTTTGCCCATAAAGATTTTCCCCTAGCTTTTCCAAGCCTTGTTCGTTTGTAAAATTAAACAAAGCAAGTTTTGCCATAGCTATTTGATCTCCATTGGTAAAAGTGGCGATGATAGTGCCATCTGTGTTAATAGAATAATTATTTAAAAACCCCTCGCCCTTACCATCTGTTTGTGTATGCACTGAAGGTTGTTTGTTTTGTAAAGCATGAAGCCCATCATAGCCTGAATTTGGTATATTTGGATCATAATAAGAACCAAGATTTATATTAACCCTTGTGCCATTATTATCTACCGAATTTAAGGTGTTAGATACTAAAGCTCCAGATTCGTTAAAAGTGATTAAACCTTCAGTTGTTCCACCTATTTTATTGCCATCATTATCATACACTTGTGCAACGGCTTTGTATTCTAAATCTGTACCATTTTGCGGTAAAACTCTATCTAATTTAACTTTTACCCAACTAATAGATCCATCAGGATTTATTAATTTTGCAGAAAGTTCTGTGCTATCAGCTACTTCTTTTTCAACACTTAAGTGAGATGATTCTAATTTGGCTGTTTCTAAATCGACTTTATCTAGTTTTTGATTGTCGATACTAAAAGCTAAATTTTCATCTAAAGTAGCTTGTAATGTTTGACTAGCACCCTTTTCATCAGTGATTTTAAAATATATAGTATCGCCAGGTTTTATACCATAAATTTGTTCATCTTTTACACTACCTGAAATTTTTACACTACCATCTTCATTTTTACTAAATTCAAATTTAGAAGCATCTACATCTACATTTACTGCTTCTGTTTTGGTGCTTGTGTCTAAATTTCCACTCCAAGTTATATTTTGCGTTGGTTGAGGTGGTAAGTAAAGATTTTTAGGTACAGAAATAGGTCCTTGAGTATTAACTCCACCCATTTGTAAATTCTGTCCAGGTGTTCCACTCCAAGCTGTAGTGACTTTTTGTCCCATAATCTGACCAAACATATTAGAAACTCTATCACTTAGTTGAATTTCTTGTAATGATGGATTCATAGTTCCAAGTACATAATTTCCATTTGAATCTACTAAAAATCCATTTGCATCAGGTTTAAAAGCACCATTTCTAGTATAATAAACCCCATTGGCATTACTTACACCAAAAAAGCCTTTTCCAGCAATTGCTACATCAAATTCATTATCAGTAGAAACTAACGGACCTTGTTCAAAAATATCATTAGTAGCTCCTGCTACACTACCATAACCAGTTTGACCTTTGTTATATGATTGTGTTGTTATGGTGCTATAAAATACATCTTTAAATGCCACATCAGAGTATTTAAAACCGACTGTATTGACATTGCTTATATTATGAGCGGTATTGTCTATACCATAACTTTGGGATTTTACTCCATTTACTCCATTGTAAAATGCTGTAAACATGACTTTATCCTGTAATCTCTTTAATATCTTCCCATTTAACCCAACTACCGCCCATACCAACTAGAGCTTCACCTTCTTCAAATTTAACTCCAGTGATAGGATAAGCACCATAAGTTGAATTAACGGTTGTGCCATCTTCACCTATATAGCTTGCTCTTACATAGTATTTTCCAGATGGTACAGGACTTCCACTATCATCTGTTCTATCCCAAACGATTTGTTTCATACCAGCACTCATATCTTTAACACTCATTGTTCTTACAGGATCTCCTGCTTCATTATAAATAGTAAATGTTACAGGTGTGCTGTCTGATTTATAAGCTGAATCAATTTTTGCTGTTTTGATATCAACACTTGGGGTATGTCCTACTATTTTAAATGTTTGATCTTCTCCAACTACTGCTTGAACCGTTTCTTCTTGACCTTTGTCATCTTTTAATTTTATATGTATAGTTTCTCCAGGTTCAGCTATTTCTTTATCTACCTTACCTGTTATATCTAGTTTATCTTCGCCATTTTTCTTAAGCTCAAAACCTTCAATATCAATATCAGTCTTTTTACCTTTTTGTGGTTCTTGTGGTAAATACATATTAATTTGAAATTGTATATCATCATCTGCCACTACAAGGTAATTATCTTTAACTGTTGCAAGCTTTCCAACTGCAGCTAGTGCGCTCATACCTGTGCTTGCTGCAATAGAATTTTGTAGTTTTGTCATCGCAGCTACAAGTTGAGTCATGGTTTTATTAGTATTATCTTGCATTTCAAGTGCTGAAAGTTGTGCTGTTTGGGTAAGCATTTTTTCAGTATCCATAGGATCTGTTGGATCTTGATGTTGGAGTTCTATTAAAAGAAGCTTTAAAAACGCATCCTTGTCAAGTTCTGCCCCAGGGTTGTAAATCAACCCGCTATCACCTTCACCGGCTCTAGTGCTTCCTTTAGCATTTGGCATATCTTTAGTATTAAGCGTTGCTAAAGGACCTTGAAGGGTTTGTGTGTTTATATTTGACATAAAAATCCTTTTTTATATATTTTTAAAGCTCAAAGCAAAAAATATTCCATTTAAAAATATTTTGCTAAAACCATTTCTAAGCTTGGTTTTTCTTGAATTTCTTTTTCAAAATTCACCTTATCTTCTTTACTATTGTTGTTTTTTTGTCTTTGCGGATTGCTTTGTTCTTTTCTTTCTTGATTACTAAAATTCATTTCTAAATTTGTAAATCCCATATTTACAAGAGCATTTTTAAACTCAGCTTGATGTTGTATAAAAAGATTTAGGGTATTTTGATTAGAGTTAAAGCTAATATTTAAATTTGAACCCCTTTGGACTAAAGTTACTTCTACTTCTCCAAGATTATGTGGATTAAGAGTTATACTAAAGCGAGTTATAGGTGCTTTGTAGCTTTCTAGTTTTTCTTTAAATTCTTGGGCAAAATCATTGAAAGTTTCTTTTATAGGAATATTTTGATTTTTTATAAAATTATTAGAAACCCTATTCATTTCCCTTACATAAGAATTTAAATTCTCTTCACTATGATCATTTTCATCTTTTGAAAACTCTTTTGTGTGTTTAAAAATATCACTAAAATTATCTATATTTTGATTATTTTTATCTATTTTTAAATGTTTATCTTGAGGGGCTAATAGATTTTCTAAGTTAATTTTTAAATCTTGATTTTGATTTTGTATATTTTGAGTATTTTTTATATTTGTTAATTCAGTTTTTAAATCTTTTGAATTTTCTAAAACAGAACTTATTTTTTTACTAAAGCTATCTTCGCTAGTAGTTAGTTTTTCATTCTTTAATATTTCTTTAAAATCTAGCTTTTCTTTTTCTTTAATATCTTTTTTTAGGTTTGTGTTTTGAGTAAGATTAATTAACTCAATATCACTTAGTTTTTCATTGAATTTTGTTGTTGTATTTTGGATATTTTTTGCGTTTTTTATTTCTTTTTCATCTTGAATTTGAATTTTTTCTACTAGTTTTTCTTTAAAATCTATGTTTTGAATGTTTTCTTTTGCTTGTGTTTTTATATCTTTTTTTGGAAGTTCTATATTTTTTAAAGCAGAAGAAAGCAAAGATACACCTTCGTTTTCTTTGCTTTTTATATTTTTGCTTGTATTTGGTTCTTCTTTTAAGAGCTTGGTAATTTTTTGATTGATTAAATCTTGAAAAACATTAGTATTATTATTTTGTTTTGGTATTTCAAAAAAACCTTTTTTATCAAGATTTGGAAAAGCTTCTTTTAAATCTTTAATTTGTTCAAATTTTATATTTTTGATGTTTAATCCAAGCTCTTTTGCCACATTAAAAAGCTCATTAATATTTTTTATATTTTTTAGCTTGTGTAGGTTTTTTTCAAGAGCTAAAATAGCAGTATTATCTTGGACAAGTTTGTTTAGTTTTATATCCTTGCTATCGCTTTGTAAAACCTCCAATAAAGAAAGAATTTGCATAAAATTTGCACCCTCAAAAAGCTTCAAAGCATCTTTTTCATCCAGCGGTATTTTATCTTTGACATCATCTTTTAAAATTTTATCATTAACTTTATCATCTTTTTGTGGAGTCTTGAAATCTTTTGGTAAACTTCCATCTTTTTCATTTATTGCTTGCAATAAGGAATTTAAAAATTCCTCGCCATCACTTTGTGAGCTAGTGTTTTCTTTACTTGGGTTTTCATTCTGTGGAGTGATGCTTAGTAAGTTTAAAGCATCACTAGCTTGGATATTAGACATTAATTAACCTACTAAAAAATTATTTTTTGCTAAATTTGGAAATAAATTTTGTAATTGTGCTGCACAATCAAGTTTTAAATTTTCATGAGTAAGATTAAAATTTTTAAATATCACTAATAATTCTTCTATGTTTTTAGCATTTAAAACCGCATTTTCATTTTGAGCATCATCTAAAATTTCACTTACTTTACTTGAAAGTTTTGCATAATTTAATTCTTTTTCTTCATTTGAATTTATAACTTCTAAATAATTTAAAAGTTCCATAAAATGCTTACTATTTAAAACTGAAGTTCCTTGTTTTTCTAAGTTAGCGTTAAAGATTTGAGTATTTAGGTTTGACATATTTTTCTCCTTAAAAATAATTCTTACTCAAGACAAAAGCAACAAGTGTTCCAATTTTTAAATCTTAATTTTTAAGCATTTTTTTTATATAATATTAGATTTTAAATTTAAGACTTTGGAGAAAAACTTGGATAATATTAGAAATATAGCTGTTATAGCTCATGTTGATCATGGTAAAACAACAATGGTAGATGAGCTTTTAAAACAATCAGGAACTTTTAATGAGCGTGAACAAATAGCAGAGCGTGTAATGGATAGTAATGATATAGAAAAAGAAAGAGGTATCACTATACTTTCTAAAAATACTGCTATTAATTATAAAGGCACAAAAATAAATATCATAGACACTCCAGGCCATGCTGATTTTGGTGGTGAAGTTGAGCGTGTGTTAAAAATGGTTGATGGGGTTTTGCTTTTAGTTGATGCACAAGAAGGGGTTATGCCTCAAACTAAATTTGTGGTAAAAAAGGCTTTATCTTTAGGGCTTAAACCTATTGTTGTTATTAATAAAATCGACAAGCCAGCTGCTGATCCTGAAAGAGTAATCAATGAAATTTTTGATCTTTTTGTGGCTTTAGAGGCAAATGATGAACAACTTGATTTTGCAGTAGTATATGCGGCTGCTAAAAATGGTTATGCAAAACTTGCACTTGAAGATGAAAGCACTAACATGGAGCCGTTGTTTAAGACTATACTTGAGCGTGTGCCTGCTCCAAGTGGTAGTGATGAAAATCCTTTACAGCTTCAAGTTTTTACTCTAGGTTATGATAATTTCGTTGGTAAGATAGGGATTGCAAGAATTTTTAATGGTAAAGTAAAGAAAAATCAAAATGTTATGCTTGCTAAAGCAGATGGCTCTAAAATCAATGGAAGAATTTCAAAGCTTATTGGTTTTATGGGTCTAGAAAAAATGGACATTGAAGAAGCAGGGACAGGCGATATTGTAGCGATTGCAGGTTTTGAAGCTTTAGATGTAGGAGATAGCGTGGTAGATCCAAACAACCCTATGCCGCTTGATCCTTTACATATAGAAGAGCCAACTTTAAGTATAGTATTTTCAGTAAACGATGGTCCTTTAGCGGGTACTGAAGGTAAGCATGTAACTTCAAATAAAATCGCAGAACGCTTAGAAGCTGAAATGAAAACTAATATTGCTATGAAATATGAAAGCACAGGCGAGGGTAAATTTAAAGTAAGTGGAAGAGGTGAACTTCAAATAACTATTTTAGCCGAAAATATGCGTAGAGAAGGTTTTGAGTTTTGTATGGGTAGACCTGAAGTTATCGTTAAGGTAGAAGATGGTGTTAAAACAGAGCCGTTTGAGCATTTAGTGATTGATGTGCCTGATGATTTTACCGGAGTAGTGATTGAAAAACTAGGTAAAAGAAAAGCTGAAATGAAAACTATGACACCAACTGGAGATGGTCAAACAAGACTTGAGTTTGAAATTCCTGCGCGTGGGCTTATAGGATTTAGATCACAATTTTTAACAGATACTAAAGGCGAGGGTGTTATGAACCATAGCTTTTTAGAGTTTCGTCCATTTAGTGGAGCAGTTGAAAAAAGAAATAATGGCGCGTTAATTTCTATGGAAAATGGTGTTGCACTAGGATATTCTTTATTTAACTTACAAGATAGAGGGGTGTTGTTTATCGATCCTCAAACAAAAGTATATACAGGCATGATTATAGGTGAGCATTCACGCCCAAATGATTTAGATGTTAATCCTATTAAAGGTAAAAATTTAACTAATGTTAGAGCAAGTGGTAGTGATGATGCGATTAAGCTTGTACCACCTAGAAAATTAAGCCTTGAAAGAGCATTAGAGTGGATAGAAGAAGATGAACTTGTAGAGGTTACTCCACAAAATATTAGAGTTAGAAAAAGATATCTTGATCCTACTCAAAGAAAAAGAATGGAAAAGGCTAAGTCTTAATGGATTTTGAAGCCATAAGACAAGCTTTAAATAAAAGACTCAAAGCTTTACAAATTTTAGCATTTGCCGAAGCTTTGGTTATATTTTTTCTTGCTTTTCAATTTAGCAAAGATGTGATTATAGCTTTGTTTTTTGCTGTTTTAGCAGGAGTTTTGTTTTTTAGAATTTTAGGAAGAAAGCTTATGTGGGGACGCAATGAGCTTGTGTTTAAAATGTGTGAAGAATTTTTAAAACAAAATAATGCTAAATTTGATAAACAAGGCTTTGATCAAAAATATTTTGAAAAAATTGCTTTTGATTTTTCTTTAAAAACTTATCATTCTCAAAATTCTTTTATTTTTGATGATTTTATTCTTTATGATGTGAAATTTAAAGATGAATTTGGGAATTTCTTTTGTGGAATTTTGCTTTATAGTAAGAAATTAAAAGAAGATATTAGCTCAAGTGAAAGTATTTTTGAAAAAGTAAAGGATAAAGAATTTTCTACACAAAGAGTTTTGAAAAAAGATGATTATTTGCTCATAGCTAGTTTGAAAAATCCTTTTTTTGCTGATTTAAAAATTTCAAGCGAGTTAAATTTTAAACTTTTTAGAGCTAATTTAGAAAAAATTCAAGCTTTTATACATGATTAAGTTTAGCTTACTTAATCATTTTGTTCTAAATTATTAATTTCTTGTATTTTTAAATTCTCATTTTTTCCCATTAAATTTTGTATAGTTTGGATTTGCTCTTTAGAGGCATAGCTTATGTCTTTTAAAACTATCCAAGTGATTTTTTGATTACAAGGCTTGTTGAGTTTATTTTTAAAGATATAAAAAGATTGAAGATTGTTTGGCAATAACTCATTAGCACTTAAGCCTTGAACATAAAGCTTATCGCCTTCTTTTTTAGGAAAAGCACGGATGATTTTTTTAATAAAAGGATTTTCCGCGCCTTCTTGTAAAAACAGCACAACCACTACTATATCGCCTTTTTGACTTACATGGCTAAAATGAATTTCTAAAGGATAAGATTTTTTATCAATAGAAATCTTTGATGGGCTATGAAAGTGAAAATGCGATAAATTATAAGCTGTATTATCTAGCATGATATGGCTTCCATTGCTTGCAAAATACATTTTTATGGTATAACCATCATTTATTAAACCAAAAGAATCGTTTGAGTAGTTAAATTCTAAAGAATGATTTTTATTTGTAGCCTTTTTACTATTTATATTGATAAAATCTTGATTTAAACCACTTTCACAATAAATCCAGTTTTTATCTAAATTTTTCCATTTGTCTTTGTCTATGAAATTTCCATGTGAGGCATTTTGAGGCATTTGCTCATAGGCAAAAAGCATGCTAGTAGTAAATAAACCAAAAAGTATTCTTTTAAAACTCATAATATTCCTTTTTTAATATAATTATAAAAAAATAAATCCTACAAGAAGCTTATGTTTAAAAATAATTATATTAAAATTAAATATTTATCTTAAAAATTAGCAAGATTATTCTTTACCGTCTTTAATAGGCACAAAAAGGCATTCATCTAAAACTTCTTTGCTAATCTCGCCATCTTTTTTGGTAAATTTAGTGATAAATTGTTGATTTCCTATGAGTAAAGGAGCTACTAAAATTCCATTGTTTTCAAGTTGATCAAATAATACATTTGGAATGTGTTCTATATAAGCTGAGAGTAAAATTCTATCATAAGGTGCATAATTTTTCCAACCATTTTGCCCATCATCAAATTTTACATGAATATTAGCATAGTTTAGTTTTTTAAATTTTTCTATAGCACTAATTGCAAGTTTTTCGATGCGTTCTATGGTAAAAACTCTTCTAATAAGCTTACTTAAAATCGCAGCTTGATATCCACTACCACAACCTATTTCTAAAACACTATCAGCTTCTTTAAAATCAAGTGCCATAGTCATTTTGGCCACAGTTAAAGGTGAGCTTATCCATTGATTACCCATTAAAGGAAGTGCATCAAGTCTATAAGCATGCATTTTTAAAGGTGAAAAAATTTCTCTTGGAGTAGAACAAAAAGCTTCAAATAATTCTTCATTAATGAAAGTGTTTTTGCGAATTTCTTCTGCCATAGTTTGACATTGTTTTTGTTCAAATATATGAATCAATAAGCACTCCTTGATAAAAAGTGTTATTTTATCTTAAATTTTATTTATCTAGCTTTAAAATCCTTAAGGCGTAAAAACGCCTTAAGATTAATCAAGTGTATAAAGGATGTTTGATCCATCTTGATAAGATAAGATGTGCATTTTACCATCTTTGAAGAATAAGCTTCTTGCGTTAGTTATATTTTCTGGATACGAAATAGTTTTTACAACTTCTTCTTTGTCTAGATCAATTACAGCAATAACATTATGCTTTTTACTTAATGCATAAATTTTACCATTTTTAAAAGCCATTGAAGTTATATAAAGATCGCCCAAAGTTTTTCCTTCTTTTAACTCAGCTTTAGGAGTAAATTCAGCTGAAAGAACTCTATCTGCTAAAGAAATTTTAGAAATTACAAAAGTTTTAGCATCCTTATTGTTTGGAACGGTAGCAAGATACATGTATTTTCCATCAGTAGTTGTGCTTAAAATATGATGGAATTTAGCTCTAACTGTGTCAATTCTACCACGACCAAGGTTTTCACCTTGTCCTTCAAAATTATTTGCCCCTCTAATAAAATCAGCATATTGTAAAGCTTCATCTGCATTAGGATTTTGAGCAAATCTTAAGAAAGTTTTATTAGAGCCCATTAAGATGTATTTGTTGTCCAAATAAGGAATAATTCCTATGATAGGATTAATTGTGGCTGAAAAATATGGGTCTAATAGAAAATCTGTTTTAGTGCTAAAATTATCATCTAGGAAAAATACTTCCCATTTTGAACTTGCGACATACTCTCCATTGATATAATCAAGTGTATTGATAGCTTTAGGAAAATCAATTTTTGTTTCATTTACGATTTTTAGATTATCATCGATATTTGCAAATGGAGCATTACTGATATTATTATCAAATTCAATACCTAGTTTTTCATTAGCAGGAGCAAAAGCAAAATCAGGTTCTTTAACATCGCGTTTTCCTAAGAAAGAAATGCTTTTCCAACTTTTATTCCAGCCTGAATCATCCCAAATAATATATTTTGGATTTAAACTAAAACGAACTGGATCACCTTGTCCGCTATATGGGATAGGACCAGTGCTTACGAAAGCTTGGAAGACATTTGAAGCTACGATAAAAGCAACAATAACCATAGCAGCTAGGTTAAATTTAGTTAATTTTCTAAAACTAACTCCTTCCATTTCTTTTTCAAAAGAACCAAATTTTGGAGCAAAGGCAAAAATAACACCAAGCAATAAAACCACAGCCCAAAATACTACTTCAGCCCAAAAATAAGTATGCAAACCAAAAATAGGCAAACCAAAACCTTGATCAAGATCACGGTGTGCATGGCCACTTATATGATTAAATGATTGCCATAAACCAAATGCAGTCGCGATTAAAAGGAAAGCTAAAAATTTACCTTTCATACCATAACGCACAATAAATAAAGCCGCTACGCCAATGAAAATCATTGATTCTCTTTGGCCCCAGCAAGAAGTACAAGGGCTATCACCTAGCATATAACCAAAAATCAAATTTGCAATTCCAACAGGCATTAAAATGATTAAAAAACCTGCCAAGCACATTAAAAAATAAAAGAATTTAGTTTTGTTAATATCACACATATTTGCCACCTTATAGATTCATTAGGCCTAAGATTGCGCCTGATTTGCGACCTAAATAGTCAAATACCATAATAGCCCATGAAATTACAAGTATAGAAAAAGCTAGTTTTTCTTTTTCAGGCTTAATTATCATGAGAACTATGGCAATAAAGACTAGCAAAAGTTCTAAAAACTCCATAATTACCCCTTTACTAATAAAATAAAATGGCGGATTTTACAATAATGAAATAAATAAAAATAAAATATTAAATAAAAAGAGAATTTTAGTTTAAAAAAATGTAAAATATGGGTAGTTTTGTGACTTAAAAGTCATCAAAACTCAAACTCCCTTTAGAATAGTTTGTAACCTTGCTTTCAAAGAAATTGCTTTTTTGATCATTAAATTTAGAAAAATCATCTACCCATTTAATAGGATGTTTTGCATTATAAATTTTATCAAGATTAATAGCTATTAGTCTTTGATCAACAAGATAGTGAATGTACTCTTCTATAATATCGTCTGTAAAACCCATGATTTGATTTTGAGTGATGTATTTACCCCATTTGATCTCAAGTTCACCTGCTTTTTTAAACATATCATAAATTTTGTTTATATTGATATCATTAAACAAATCAGGTCTTTCTTTACGCACAGAATTAATCATATTTTGAAATAATAATAAATGAGTAATTTCATCTCTTTGTATAAAGCGTATCATTTGTGCTGAACCTAGCATTTTTCCTGCACGCGCTAAAGCATAAATAGCAGTAAAACCACTATAAAAATACACTCCTTCTAGAATTTGATTTGCTACCATTGCAAGTAAAAGTTTATTATCATCTACTTCGCCAGCTAATTCTTCATAAATACTTGAAATGAAATCATTTTTTTCTCTTAAAGTCTCATCGTGTTTTTCCATTTCATAAATTAAGTCTGTATTTTCACAGATTGCTTCAACCATCACTGCATAAGATTTTGAGTGATTTGCTTCTTCATAAGCTTGTCTTGCTAAAACCGCATTGATTTCAGGTGCTGTGATATAAGGGTTGATATTATCAGCAAGATTGTTTGTTTGAAAACTATCCATTGAGATAAGTTGAGACCAAACTAGATCATACATTCTTTTTTCTGCTACGGTTAGATTGCAACGATAATCTAGTGCATCTTTTGTTGTATCTACTTCTTTTGGAAACCAAGTATTTGCTTCCATTAAATCCCAAAGTTTTAAAGCCCATGTGTATTTTGCTTTAGTAAAATTTAAAATACCATGTGGGTTGCCGTTAAATACTTTTCTATCATTTAAAGTTTCGTTTGATTTTGGATTATAAATTCTTTTTCTATTCATTTTTCCACCTTTGTTACAATAGCGCTTTGGCTTAAAATATCATGCAAGGCTAAGGTATCCTTTCTTAAAAAGCTTACCAAAAAGCCAATCAACAAGCCAAAGCTTATAATGAAAATTACATAGCGTAGGATTATTCTAAAAAAATTAAGTTTGTGTCCATTTTTAATATCAATCAAGTATAAATCATAAGCTTTAAGTCCAGGACTTTGAGCTTTTTTTACTAAAAATAATGCTTGTAAAAATCCAAAAAGCAATGGGCACAAAAAAATTATAAGTTGATTGTTTAAAAAAGCTTCTTTAGAGCCAAGAGTAAAATAAAACAAATACAAAATGGGCACATAAAGCAAAAATAGATCAATCAAAAAGGCTTTAAATCTTAAAAAGCGAGTGGCTATTTTTGCTTTAGTTTTCATTAGTTACCACGACTACCAGGTTTGATAGCTTTAGTGCCTTTTTCACAAAGTGGGCAAGTATTTGCATCATAAATATCAAATTCAAAATTTCCTAGTGCAAAAAGTGGTAAATTTTGTGGTAATTTTGCATTTTCTTTTCTTGAATTGTTTAAATTTTTTACAGCACAAAAACCACGATTTGCTAAAGCTGCAAAACCTACTACTTCTCCACCTAAATTCTCGATGATTTTTGCACTCTCAAGTGCTGAGCCACCTGTTGTAATAATATCTTCACAAACGATAAATTTTTCACTTTTTTTTACTTCAAAACCGCGTCTAAGACTCATCACTCCTTCTACGCGTTCAGTAAAAATAAAGCGTTTGTTGCAAGCTCTAGCAAGTTCATAACCTGCTAAAATTCCACCCAAGGCAGGCGAGCAAATACTATCAAATTCAATATTAAAATTGGCAATAACTTTCGCAAGCTCATCACAAAGCTCACCTGCTAGTTTTGGATTTTCTAAAACTTTAGCACTTTGAAGGTAAAACTCAGAGTGTTTCCCTGAGCTAAGTAAAAAATGTCCTTGTAGGTATGCTCCACAATCTTTATAAATTTGTTCTAAGTTCATTTTTAAACCTTTAAAAGTTCCGCTTCTTTGTTTTTAACTAACTCATCTACTTTTGCTGTATAATTATCGGTTTGTTTTTGTACTTCATCATAAGCTTTTTTAGCTTCATCTTCTGAGATTGCTTTATCTTTTTCTAGTTTTTTTACCGCATCATTTGCATCTTTTCTAATATTTCTAATAGCAACTTTAGCCTTTTCACCCATAGCTTTAGCATTTTTAGCATTTTCTTCTCTTTGTTCTCTTGTCATAGGAGGAAAAAATAATTTAACACTTTCGCCATCATTGTTCGGATTTACTCCAATGTTTGCCGCAGCTATGGCACTTTCTATAGCTTTTAGCATTGATTTTTCCCAAGGAGTAATGCTAATAGTTGAAGCATCAGTTGCTAAAACTGTTGCTACTTGATTTAATGGAGTTGCACTACCATAATAATCTACATGAATATGATCAAGTATATTTATATTTACTTTGCCAGTTCTTATGGTAGTAAAATCTTTTTTTAAGGCCTCTAAGCTTTTGTCTGATTGTTGTTTTTGCTTGGTATAAATTTCATTTAGCATGGTATTTCCTTTTTTATTTGCTAGTATTACTTTCGCTAATTGGAGCACTTGGTACAACTGGAATGCTAGTTGTGTTTGTTTCAGGTGCCTTTGGTAAAATTTGTTCTGCTTTTTCAGCAAGTGAGTTAGAATTAGCATTATTATACATATAACTTAGAGCAATTGTATTAGCGATAAGTAAAACACCCATCACAAAAGTAAATTTAGCTAAAAACCCTGCAGGACCCTTTGCTCCAAACAAGCTTTCATTACTTCCGCTATATGCTCCAAGTCCTATGCTTGAGCTTTTTTGTAATAAAACAGCAATACAAATAATCACAACAATTGCAAACTGCAAAATAATTAAAAGAGTAGTCATGAATTTTCCTTATTGAAAATAAAATGAGTATTTTAACTTAAAAAGTTTGATAAAAACTTGAAATGAGGTAAAGAAAATTTGCGAGAATTTTTCTCGCAAATTTTTATCTGCTATTAAAGCTTCTTAAAATATTAAGAAGAGAGATGAAAAGATTGATAAAATCAAGATAAAGCGCAACTGCACCTTCGATTGGTGTTTCATAATTTCCTCTAATGATGTTTTGAGTATCATAAAGAATGTAAAAAGAAAATAAAATTGCACCAATACCAGAAATTGCTAAGCTTAAAAGTGAACTTTGAAAAAAGATATTAATTAAAGAAGCTACTACGATAACAATTAAAGCTATAAAAAGCATTTTTCCCATCATAGTAAAATCTCTTTTTGTATTCATAGCAAAAACGCTTAAAGCACCAAAAGCCACTGTTGTTAAAGCAAAAGCTTGAGCGATAATGCTAGCTCCTGCAGGAAGTGCTAAAACAGAATATAAAAGTGGTGTTAAAGTAAGTCCTGAAACAAAAGTAAAGGCAAAAAGTAAAACTAAATTAAGCGGAGCTTCTCTTTTTTTCCATTGTAATGCAAATAACAAGCCAATTTCTACGATAAATAAAATCCAAAAAGTTGCTTGAGATTGTGCAAATAAATGTGCTAAGGCAAAAATTCCTATGTAAGCACCTGCTGTTGCAGCTAATAATGAAGCAGCAAAAAGCTGATAAGTTTGTTTTATAAAAATGCTCAAATCACTTCTAGCATAACCTTCAAATTCTTGAGTTTTAGAGTTAGAATAATCTCTATCATAAAGACTCATTAAAATCCTCCAATAATTTTTAAAAATTAAAATTTACAAAAAAAAGATAAATAAAAGATTAAAATTGTATAAAAATATAACAAAAAATAAATTTATAGATTTATTTTAAGTAAAAATAATTTAGTATAATGCTTTATTAAAATGCAAAAAAGGACTTTTTTTGAAAGACTTGATCGAGGGTGCTTTAAAATTTATGCAAGAAGATTTTAAAGAGCATGCAGAACTTTTTGAAAGTTTAAAAAATAAACAAAATCCCCACACGCTTTTTATAGGATGTGCTGATTCAAGAGTTATACCAAATTTAATTACTAATACAGGCCCAGGAGAGCTTTTTGTTGTAAGAAATATAGGCAATATAGTTCCACCTTATAGAGTAGGAGATGATTTTTTGGCAACTACTTCAGCTATTGAGTATGCTTTTAGTTCTTTACATATAAAAAATATCATAGTTTGTGGACATAGTAATTGTGGTGGCTGTGCGGCTTTATATGCAAATGAAAATGAGCTAAAGAGTATGCCGAATGTGAGAAAATGGCTTACCTTGCTCGAGCCTATTAAAAATAAGGTTTTAAAAGTTGCAGGCAGTGATTTAGCCATGCGATCTTGGATGACTGAAAAAATGAACTTGGTTAATTCTTTGCAAAATTTATTAACCTATCCAGGTATAGAAGAAGCTTTAAATAAAAAAGAAATAGAACTTCATGCTTGGTATTACATCATAGAAACGGGTGAAATTTATGAGTATGATTTTAATTTTGAAAATTTTGTTTTAATACAAGAGAGGGTGAAAAAAGTATGAAAAAGATTGTTAATATTATTTTATTATTTTTATTTATCAGCACTTTGAATGCACAGGAAAAAAATGCTTTAGAGGATAAGAATAGTATTTTTGCTTTGGTACAAGATTATATAGAGCTTAATTTACTTTTGGAAAGTTTTAAAACCGGTGATACAAATAGCACCGAATTTCAAGATAATATCAAAGAAATAGAAAAACAAAAAACAGCTCTTTTGACTACTTTACCTTTAAAAATGGTATCTCAAAAGATTGATGATAAAGAAGCAAAAGATTTTTTAAAAACTAAGAATGCTTTACAAAAAAGTGTTGAAAATGCCCAAGCTAAAAAAAGATATTATGATTATGTGGATAATAAAATCAAACTTTTAAATTTAACCTCTGCAGAACATTTTTATCTTTGTATATTTGAATTAGAAAAAGTTTTTATAGAAGGTGCTCAAAGTCAAAAAATAAAAAAAATTATTGATGAAAGCATTGACTCATTAAAAGAAGATATAGTTTTTAATTTTGCTTTAGATAAAGAGAAAATTAATGATATTACTCAACTTAGAACTTTAGAGCTTAGTGAAAATAATTTAAGAAATACCATCAAGTCATATAATGAAATTTTGGTATATCTAAGAAATAATGCAAATTTGCTTGAAACTAATTTTTTATTTACGGGCTTGGGCTTGCAAAATGCCATTAATTATATTAATAAACAAACCTCTATTAGTAGTGTAAATGTTGGAAAAATAGTTATTTCTATTATTGTCATTGTTTTGTTTTATTCTTTGAAATTTTATCTTGCAAAAATTTTGTATTTTGTATTGATACATTTATTTGGAAAAAATTCAGAAAATGTAGAAATAAAAACTCACTTTTTAGAAAAGCTCCAAGGGCCAGTGGGTTGGTTTTTGTTTGCTTATGCTATTGGAATTTGTTTTACTATTTTTTACTATCCTGCACCTGTAGATATAAGAATTAGTAATATTTTATCAATTGTTTATGTTATTTTAACTGCTTGGCTTGTGATAAATATTTTTGATAGTTATGGTATGGTAATTGTGGCAAAGCTTGCTGAAAAAAGTGGCAAACGCGAAGTGGTTAATTTAATTATTAAAATTTTATATTTTATTATTATAGTAATAGCTGTTTTATTTGTTTTATCACATTTAGGATTTAATATTTCAGCATTGATTGCATCTTTAGGTATTGGTGGTTTGGCTGTGGCATTGGCAGCTAAGGATATTATTGCAAATTTCTTTGCTTCTGTGCTTTTGCTTTTTGATAACAGCTTTAATCAAGGCGATTGGGTTGAAATTTCAGGTATAGAAGGAACTATAGTAGAAATTGGGCTTAGAAAAACTACTATTAGAACTTTTGATAATTCTTTGGTATTTTTACCAAATTCAACTATTATGGGAACTAATATAAAAAATTGGAGTAAAAGAAAAATAGGACGCCATGTAAAATTATTTATAGGTGTAACTTATGATGCAAGACCTGAACAACTTGAGCAATGTGTAGAAGATATAAGATATTTATTAGCTACTAGTCCTTTAATAGCCCAAGTTGATGATAGTGCGCTAAATCATGGTGGAACCCGCGCTAGATATAGACAAAATTTAGTTTCAGTGAATGATTTAGAAGGATATAAAAATAATACTTATGTGGCTGTGAGTGGCTTTAGCGCAAGTTCTATTGATATAGAAGTATATTTTTATACTAAAGCAGTTGATGCTGCAGGTTTTAGAGAAGCACGACAAAGTATTTTACTTGAATTAATGAAGATTGTCGAAAGAAATAAACTAAGTTTTGCATTTCCTTCACAAAGTCTTTATATAGAAAAAATCAATAAAGACGATAAAGAAGAGTTATTATCTTAATAAGCTCTTCTTTGATCATCACACTCTACTATAATTTTTTCAGCAATGATAATGCTTCCATTTTTACTACCTTTAACTTTAACAAGACTTCCTTTTTTTAGATCTTGTACATTGGCTTGTTTTCTATTGCTACCAAAAATTCCGCAGTTATAAATATCTATATGTGTTTGGGGTAAAATGGTAATAATTAAGTTATTATCAAAACTTGTTTGAATACTTATTGTATGTGTAGTAGTGTTTTTTAAAATACCTTGAATTTTATAAGCAAATGCAAAAGTGCTAATGCAAATTAATATAAGAAAAAAACGCATTAAAATAACTCCTTTTTAGGAGTTATTTTGCTTAATAAGCTCTTTTTTTGCATTCTATTTTAATTTCTTTAGCGGTTATATTTTGAACTTGATTTGGCGTTTGTGGATTTGGTGTTGTTTGAGCATAGCCATGGAAAACTTCAGCTTCTATAAAAGTTCCTACTTTTAAATCTCTAAAAGTGCCATATTTATCCATACCAAAAATACCGCAATCATCCATATCAATTTCTGTATTTGGTAGAATTTTTATATTCATTTTTTCTCCATAGGTAGTATCGATTAAAATAGTCTTTGCGCCATCATTTACATCTACTATCACACCATAAATTCCATCTGCATAAGCAAGACTTGAAAGACTTAAAGTTGTTAATAATGCAGCGATTTTCTTTTTCATTTTTTTCTCCTTTATTTTTATGTAAGAATTATATAATTTTTTGAGTGAAGCAAGAGTGAATTTAGATATAATTTGAAAAATTTACCAAAAAGAGGATACCCATGAAAGGATTTTTACATTATTTTTTTATTGTTTTGCTTGCAAGCTTGTTGTTTGCATGTTCTAAAAATGAAGATAAGAATTCTATTATAAGATCTTATGGTTTTAATGAAAATACGCATAGTATTTTTATAGAATTTAATACCAATATCATTACAGAAAACATAGGTGTTGTAAAAGAAAGAGAAATTGTTATTAATAATCAAAAAATAAAAGCAAAGTATGAACTTGAAACTTCCACAAGATTAAACATATACACTTCTTTAAAAGCAAATCAAAATTATGATATTTTTATAGACTTAAGTGATATTGTAGCTGATGAAAAAATACAATTAAAAGTAAAAACTCCTTTTGAAAAACTAGATGTCAAAGGATATTTTCAAAATATATCAAATGATGAGAGTGTGTTGATTTTAAATGTTCAAAGTTTTTATGCTTTTGATAAAGATGAGTTGTTAAAAGCTGTAAAAATTAATACACAAGAAAAAGAAATTCAAATAGATAAAATTATCATCCAAGATGATATAGCAAGTGTGTATTCTAAGCCATTAAAAATTAAAAATACAAACACTAATATAAAAGTAGTTTTTGATAAAGAAATTTTAGGTTTAGAGAAAAATATAGATTTAGAATATATTTTACTTGCAAAGAACGAATTTGTATTTCAAAATGCAAATATAATCAATAAAAACATAGAATTACTTTTTTCTCAAAGTATTTCGCAAGATCAAAATTTAAAAGAGTTGATTTTTATTACACCCAAAGTAGATTTTAAAGCATTGGTATTTGGGAATAAAATCAAGCTCACAGGAAATTTTACTCCAAATAAAACTTATGAAATTCAACTTGCTGAAGGGATTAAAAGCGCTGATGGAATTAGTACAAAAGAAAGCTATAAAACTCAAGTGAGCTTAAAAGACTATGAGCCTGCTATAAGTTTTACAAATCAAGGGGTATTTTTATCTAGCAAAGCGAGTAAAAAAATAGCTTTTAAAAGTTTAAATATTAAAAAGATCCATTTAGAAGTTCATCAGGTATTTTCAAATAATTTAAGTGAATATTTAAGATATAAAAATCTTCAAGGTGCTAAAAATTTAAGTGATTATGATAGTGATATTTTTTCAGAGAGTGATTATACTAGTGAAGTAGTATTAAAAAAAGACTTTGATATTAAAAATGTTAAAAATCAATGGCAAGAAAATGAGATAGCTTTAGATGGTTTAAAAGATTTAAGTGGTGTGTTTATAGTTAAGCTTTATTTTAAAGAAGAAGATATTGATTATGTTTTTGATGAGGGTATGGAGAGTTGGAAAAAGCAAAGATTTTTTGATCAAAAAGCAAAGATTAGTAAAAATTTGATTTTTTCAGATATAGCTTTAATTGCTCAAAATTTAAATAAAAAACTTTTTGTCGATGTAAGAGATTTTACCACACAAAAGGCTTTAGGTGGGGTTAGGGTTGATATAATTAGCAAAAGCAATCAAATTTTAGCTTCTAAGACAAGCGATGATAATGGTTTGGCTGTTTTTGATGATATTGATGAGTCAAGAGCTTTATTTATCATTGCTTCAAAAGATAAGCAAGCTTCTATTTTACGCTTAAGTTCGCCTTTATTATATGATGGTTTTGATGTAGATGGTTTAGAGCAAAATTCTCAAAACAAAGTGTTTATTTACACAGAAAGAGGGGTTTATAGACCAGGTGATGATATACATTTAACTATGGTTGCAAGAAATGATAAAGGAGCTGTTAATCACCCTATATTTTTGAGTTTTTTTGATCCACGCAATAAAAAGTTTTTAGATAAAATTAAACTTGATCCTTTGAGTAATGGAACTTTTTATAAAAAGATTTCACTTGATCAACAAGCTTTAAGTGGAGTGTATTTAGCTAGAGTAGAATTTGCAAATGCTATTTTTGATAAAGAAATTTTAGTGCAAAATATAGTGCCAAATCGTATAAAAGTATCTATACAAGCTCCAAAAAGTATAAAAGAAAATGAAAAATTAGATTTTAATATTAGCTCAAAATATCTTTTTGGAACACCAGCAAGTAATTTACAATATCAAGCTGATTTATTTGTAAGTAAAAAAGAATATAAAAATTCAAAATATCCAGAATATATTTTTTCAAATCCTAGTGTTTTAGTGCAAAAATATCAAGATAATTTAAAAGGCATTTTAGATGAAAGTGGCTTTGTAAAGCAAGAATTTGCTTTAAAAGATTTTTTTAAAAATACTCCATATAATCTTGAAGCTAACATAAGGGCTAGGGTTTTTGAAAAAGGTTCAAGATCGGTTGAAGCGCTTGTGAATTCACAAGTGATATTGCATGAGTATTTTGTGGGTATTAAGCGTTTGAAAAATCACTATTTAAGCTCGGGTTCTACAATTAATTTTGAAGCTATTGTGAGTGATTTAGATGAGAATTTGATAGCAAATAGGGAGATTAAATATACTATTTATGCAAATGATTATTCTTGGTGGTGGGATTATGATAATTATGATGATTTTTTAAAATCACTCAAAAAAGATAAAAACACACAAATTATTACCCAAGGAACTATTTTAAGTAAGGATAAACCAGTTAAAATAGAATTTGATCCCAAAGAATACCATGGTGAAATGTTTATAGAGCTTGAAGATACACAAAGTAAAACAAGCGCAGGAGAGTTTTTTTATATTAGTAGTTTTGGTGCGCCAAGTAATGCTGATATAGTAAGTTCTTTAAAAATAAAAAGCGATAAAAAAGAATACAAACCAAACGAAACAGCTTTTATTGAATTTGAAAGTGTTAAGGGTGCAAAAGCCATCGTTACTTTAAATGATAATATAAAGGTTTTAAAACGCTTTGTGATAGATACGCATGAAGATATTACAAAGGTTGAAATTCCTATTCTTAAAGAATATAAGCCAAATGTGTATGTGAGTGTGATTTTGCTTCAAGATTATAATCAATACACTAACGATAGAGCCTTAAGACTTTTTGGTGTAGTGCCTTTGAATATAGTAGATGAACAAAGTAAAATCGAGCTTGATTTAAAAGTACCGGATAAAATCATGCCAAAACAAGATTTTGAAGTAGAAATTCAAAGTAAAAACAAGCAAAGCTATACTTATACTATAGCTATTGTAGATGAGGGTTTGCTTGATGTGAATGCTTTTAAAACTCCAGATATTTGGGGATATTTTTATCAAAAAATTCGCTTTAACATGAGCATATATGATACCTATGATAAAATCATTGCTAAAAATATTTCTAATGCTTCCAAGGTATTAACTACAGGCGGTGATGTTTTCTTAGAAAGTAGGGCAAATAAAAATAAAAATGATGAAAAAGCAAGACGATTTAAACCTGTTGTGTTGTTTCAAGAGCCAGTACAAAGTGATGAAAATGGTTATGCAAAATTAAAATTTAATATGCCTTCGTATCTAGGTTTGGTTAGAGTTATGGTAGTGGCGAACAACTTAGCAGGTTTTGGCAGTGCTTCTAAAGATATCCAAGTTAGCGCACCTGCTGTAATGCTTGAAACTTTGCCAAGGGTTTTAAGACTTGATGATGAGTTTAAGCTTTTGGTTCAGGTATTTAAAGTAGATGATGATGTAAAAAATGCAAAACTTAAACTAAAAACAAAAAATTCACTCATAAATTTTGAAAAAGATGAAATTTTAATTGATTTTGGTAATGAAAAAACAAAAGATATTTATATTAACACAAGAGTAAATTCAAGCAAGCTTGGAGTAGAAGAAATAGAGTTAAGTTTAAATGCAAAAGATTACACCTATACTCAAAATACTCAAATCGACATAAAAGCACTAAATACGATTACTTATGAGGGAAAATCTTTTAAAATTCCTGCAAATACTTCTATGGAGTTTAAAATCACACAAGATTATATCAACCCAGTGGCGTTTTTAAGTGTGAGTTCTAAGCCTATTTTAAATATAAATCATAGATTAAAATACTTGCAAAATTATCCTTATGGATGTATAGAGCAAAGTACTTCAGCAGTTTTACCACAACTTTTTTTGCAAAAGCTTGATCAAGGGGCAAATGAACAAAAAAATATTAACAATATCAATGCATTGTTAAGTAAATACGTAAATTTTCAAACCGCTAATGGTGGCTTTGCTTATTGGCAAGGACTTAAAGATTCTGATGCATGGGGAAGTAATTATGCGGGTATGTTTATGATTTTAGCCAAAGAAAGAGGCTATTATGTGAGCGAGGGAATGTTTAAAGCATGGCTTGATTATCAAAAACGCTATGTTTTAAAAGCTCAAACAAATAAAGAAATTAGAATAAATTCTTTATATCTTTTAGCTCTAGCCAAAGAGCCAAATTTAAGCATAATGAATGCCATTTATGAAGATAGTACTTATTTGCAAAGCTTAAACAATGTAAGTCTTTGGCAACTTAGTGCAGCTTATAAATTAGCAGGTTTTGATGAGGTAGCTTTAAATATAGCTAAAAATTTAAGCACAAAGCCTGATGAAAAAGCTAATTATACTCATACTTATGGATCTTTTCTAAGAGATGAAGCTATTATTGCAAATGCGTATAAAATAATCTATGGTAAAAATAATGATGAATTATTAGATGATATTAAAAAAACTTTAGAAAGCCAAGCTTGGCTTAGCACTCAAAGCACAGGCTATGCTTTATATGCTTTGGCAAATAGCTTTAGTGATGAAAATCCTAAAACTATCAATGCAAGTGTAAAAATTAATGGTGAGAGTAAAAAGCTCAATACAAGTTTTTCTAAATTTGAGTTTAATCAAGGCAGCGCTTTAATAGAAGCTAAAGAAGATACTTATGTGCATTTTGGAGTAGAGGGGATTAAAAAAGGTATTGTTGAACCTTTTGCGCAGCGTATGTATATAGAAAGAAGTTTTTATGATGAAAATGGAAATGAAATAGATGAAAGTGCTATAAAAAGCTCTCAAATTTTTTATATGAAATTAAAAATATCAAATAAAAATTATCCAGGCACTTCTAATATAGCTTTAACTCAAATTTTACCAAGTGGATGGGAGATAGTACATGATCTTTTAGATGATGAAACTCCTGATTTTGTGAAAAATTCTTATTATGATTTTGTAGATATAAGAGATGATAAAATCATGTATTTCTTTCCTTTATACTCTGATGAGTCAAGAGAATTTTTTGTGAAATTAAGTGCTGTTACTCCAGGTGTTTATACTTTGAGTGGAGCTTATGCTGAAGCAATGTATGATAATGCTTATAGAGCTTTAAGTGAGAGTAAAAGAGTCAAAGTAGTGCAGTGAAAATCAAAATAAGCCTTGCAATATGCTTTTTAAGTCTATGTCTTTACATAGGCTTAATTTATTTTAGCTTTGATAGCAAGGATTTATTTAAATGCACTTATAGTAAGGTTTTGTTTGATAAAAATAAAGAAATTCTTAGTGTATTTTTAGATTCTAACGAACAATGGCATTTAGAGAGTGAGTTTATACCGCAAAAATTAAAAAGCGCAGTTCTTTTATATGAAGACAAAAATTTTTATTCTCATTATGGAGTAGATTTTTTAGCGATTATAAGGGCTTTTAAAAATAATATTTTTTCAAGTAAAAGAAGTGGCGCAAGTACAATTTCTATGCAAACAATCAAACTTCTAGAGCAAAACAAACGCACATATTTTAATAAATTTAATGAGATCATCAAAGCTTTTGCTTTAGAAAATGCTTATGATAAGGAAGAAATTTTAAGACTTTATTTAAATAATGCTCCTTATGGGGGAAATTTAGTAGGTGTTGCAAGTGCTGGTTTATTTTATTTTGAAAAAGATTTAAAAGATCTTACTTGGAGTGAAGCAGCCTTGCTTGCTGTGCTTCCTAATAATCCAGGTTTAATTAATCTTGAAAAAAACAAAGATAGACTTTTAAAAAAACGCAATGCTTTGCTTGATAGGCTTTTTGAAAAGGGATATTTTTCTAAAGATATTTTAACTCTTGCAAAGGCTGAAAAACTTCCTAGCTTTAAAACAAGGAAAAACTTAGCTCCACATTTAGCGCGTAGGCTTTTAGCGGATAAAGAAAAAATCGTTTCTAGTATAGATAAAAAAATTCAAATTAAATTTGAAGAAAAGGCTAAAGAATATTCTTATAAACTACAACAAAAAGGCATAAAAAATCTAGCTATATTGTTAGCAGATACCAAAACAAATAAAGTTTTAGCTTATGTAGGCTCTAATGATTTTTATGATTTTGCAAGTTTTGGTCAAGTTGATGGGGTGATAGCAAAGCGTAGTGTGGGCTCAACCTTAAAACCTTTGCTTTTTGCTTTTGCCATAGATGAGGGACTTATAGTGCCTGAATCTTTAATGCTTGATGTGCCTACATTTTTTTCTAACTTTGCTCCACAAAATGCAAATAAAAAATACCATGGTTTTATTAGTGCAAAAGAATCTTTGCAAAAATCACTTAATGTTCCTTTTGTAAGCTTACTTGCAGAATATGGGTATGAGAAGTTTTTTTATAAGCTCAAAGATATTTTAGATTTTGAAGATGAAAATTTTAAAAAATACGGACTTTCTTTGATTTTGGGCACAAAAGAATTTAGTTTAGAAGATATGGTAAAAATCTATCTAGGACTTGGAAATTATGGAAATTTTAAAGAGCTTTTATATGAAGAAAATGTATTTACTAAAGAAAATAAAAAGCTTATTAGTGATGGAGCAAGCTTTTTAACCTTACAAACCTTAAAGGATTTAGATAGAGTAGGTTTAAGACAATATGATTTTAATACTATTATTTCTTGGAAAACAGGCACAAGTTATGGTAGAAAAGATGCCTGGGCTATAGGAACTTCTCCAAAATACACTTTAGGAGTGTGGGTTGGAAATTTTAATGGCGAGGCAAATGCAAATTTATATGGTGTAAGCATAGCAGGGGAATTGTTTTTTGAACTTTTAGCCTTACTTGAGAGAGTTAATTTAGAATTTGAAAAGCCTAATGATTTAGTTTCTATCAAAATTGAAAATCAAACAGGATATAGATATGATTATAAATTTGACTTTAAAGAAGTGCTTTACCCGCAAAGTGCAAATGTCTTAAGAACTTCACCATTTTTAAAAGAAGTTTTTATGTATAAAAATAAAGAAGTTAATTCTTTAGATGAAAATTTCATCCATGCAAAGAAAAAGATTATATTAAATTTACCTTCTAATGCACAAGCATTTTTTGCAAAAGAAAAGCAAAATTTACAAAGCTCTAATCAAAATTTAAAAATCATATATCCACTAAATAATCTTAATATCATTTTGCCAAAAGATTTAAAAAGTAAGCAAAAATTGTTAATTAAACTTATAAACCCTAAAAAAGAAAAACTTTTTTGGTATTTAAATCAAGAATTGATTTTTGAAGGAAAAGAAGAAAGTTTATCTTTAGATTTAAAAAAAGGTAAATATGTTATTAATGTTATTAGTGAAAATGGCTCTAATGATTTTATAAAATTTAATATATTTTAATATTATAAAAATATTTTTAAACTTTAATATCTATAATTTTTGGAGTGATATTTTGAGAAAGAAATTGATTAAATTCTTTCACATCATCATTAAATTTCATACCAAAAAGAATTTCTAATTCTTCTCTTGTGCTAAATTTATTTTTTAAAAGTTTTTTTATAAGTTCATTTTTTGTATTATTATCTTTGTAGGTTTCTTTATTTTTACTTTCACCTTGTATAGGTTTGAAAGATTTTTCTTTGTCTTTTTCTAAAGTTTCCTGAGGTTTATTAATCTTTTTACTAAAATCAACAAAGTATGTATTTTGAAGCCCAAGGTATTTTTCTTTAAACTCATCTATGCTTTTGCTTGTGTGAAAAATTTTAACATAAGCTTCATCATAATCTATTCCATTTACGCTCAGCCAACGAGGTGATTTGGCATTTTCATTCATCCATTTAAATAAATCTTCAACTTCTTTTCTTTGTAAAAACTACTCAATTCTTTAGCTTTAACTTGATAATTTTTATTGTTTATAAAATATTTAATATTTTAATAAATTTTAATTTTTATTTAATGAAAAGTTTTTATAATTATAAAAATTTATAATTTATTAACTAAAGGAGAAAAAATGCGTAATTGGAGTCTTGGTGCTAAAATAGTTGCAATAGCTATTATAACGGTTGTTTTAATCTTAAGTATTTTATCTTTTTTGATTATAAACAGATCCACAGCTATTTTAAATACACAAATAGAAAATACACTCACAGCTTCTGTGCATCGTTATGGAAATCAAGCTGAAGCGAGTATTAGGTCTTTATTCGTCAGTACTATTGGTACACAAAGAACTTTAAACAATCTTATTTCAGAAGGTGCTATAAACCCAAAAAGGATAGAAAATATCCTCGGAGAAGCCATTGACGCAAATGGAGATATAGCTTATGGTTATTATTATTTAAAAGACGGAACTGCATATAAAAATTTGGGTGTTGATGTAAAATATTTTTCAAATAATAATGAATTTATGGTGTTAATGAGAGATGTAGATATTAACAATGCTGGCGGTATGCAAACTTTAGCAGCAAGTGAAGAGATTGCTAAAACGAATGCTATAAAAAATTTGATGGGGGGGGGTAAGTTATATTTTGGAGAACCAAGATGGTATAACATACATGGAAATAAATTTCTAGGTGTTCATGTAGCTGCACCTATTGCAGATAAAAAAGGAAAGGCTATAGGTGTTGTTGGTATGCTTTTTGATCTTAAACCTACGGCTGATTTTTTAAATGATTCTTCAAGATCTATTTATCAAGGAGCAAGGAGGATTTTAATAGCAAGTAATGGTGTTATAGCTACGCATCCAAATGCTGAATTTGTTACAAAAAAGATTACAGAGGTTAATAAAAATACAGCTCATATAATAGAAGCACAAAAAACTATCCATGCAGGAGCTATTGATTATAAAGCAGATGATGGTAGTGAATATCATGGTGCTATAAGAGTATTTGAAATATGGCCAAATACAGGAATTTATTGGGCTATGTTGGCTATTGTCCCAAATGAATCTGTATATGCTTCTATTGTGGATTTAAGAAATATTATTTTGATTAATTCTATTATAGCGATAATTGTTATAGTAGTTGTGATTGGTACTTCAGTAAAAAGAATAGTTTCTATAAGAGTGCAAAGACTTCAAGATCATTTAATGAAATTTTTTAGATACTTAAATCATGAGCTTCCAACCGTTGAGGTTTTAATTCCTAGATATAATGATGAACTTGGAAAAATGGCATTAATGATTAATGATAATGTTCAATATATACATACTTGTTTAGAAAAAGATGACATAACTGTGCAAAATATCTTAGAAGTATCTTGTGATATAGAAAAAGGACATTTTACTCAAAGAATAAAAGCAAATCCTGTTAATCCAAAACTTGTGGAATTAAAAGAAGTATTAAATAAAATGCTTGATGATATGCAAATGAAAATTGGTAAAGATTTAAATGAAATAGAAAGAGTTTTTAAAAGTTTTAAAAATCTTGATTTTTCAGATAAGCTTGAGTATGCTGATGGTGAGATAGAAAAATCGCTTAATGCAGTCGGAGAAGAAATAAGAAAAATGCTTCAAGCTTCATTAAAACAAGGGGAAATGCTTCAAACTAAAGCTGATGCTTTAAAAGAGAGTGTTTTAAAGCTTAATGATGGCGCACAAAAACAAGCTGATTCTTTACAAGAAAGCGCAGCTGCTGTTGAAGAAATGAGTGCTTCTATGAACGCAGTAGCAGCAAGAACTGAAGAGGTTATTAAACAAAGTAGCGATATTAAAGATGTAACTGATGTTATTAGAGATATTGCTGATCAAATTAACCTACTTGCATTAAATGCAGCTATTGAAGCAGCTCGTGCAGGAGAACATGGTCGTGGCTTTGCTGTTGTTGCTGATGAAGTTAGAAACTTAGCAGAAAGAACTCAAAAGTCTTTAGGTGAGATTGAAGCTAATACTAATATCTTAGTTCAATCTATTAATGAAATGGGTGAGAGTATTAAAGAACAAGCTTTAGGAATTTCACAAATTAATCAATCTGTTTCAGTAATAGATGGTTTAACTAAAGAAAACTCACAAATTGCACATGCGACTAATTCTGTAGCAAATGAAGTTGATTCTATGTCGGCTGATATTGTAGCAGAAGTTAGAAGAAAGAAATTCTAAAAAACTACCCTTTAAAGGGTAGTTTAATTTATAAAATACTCTTGAATTTTATTTTTATCTTCAAAAGCCATACTTTGGAAAATTTTATCTTTAAAACCTATTTTGTATTTTGTATTATTTTGAGTTTTAGCATAAGTTAGTGCTATGCTTAGAGCAAGTTCAAGATCTTGCGGATTGATATTTTCATCTACCAAAGAATAAGCACCGATTAAATCAAAGAGTTTTAATTCTTCATATTTTTGAGTTTTTAATTCTTTTAAAAATTGATTTTCTAGCTCATTTCTACCTACTATCATTTTAGAGCCATTTGGAAGTCTTAAGTGGCGTCCATATTTTAAAAGTTGTGCATCATTAACTTGCATATTTTTATCAAATTTAATAAAATCTTTGATTTTATTTGAAAAACTCTCAAGTGTGAGCAAACATCCACCACCTGGACTTTCAAAATCTTCAAAACCAAATTTGGCAGCTAGTTCAAGTTGTCTTTTTCTACTTCTTCCGCTGATGTTTTCTAACTTTTCTCTATCAACCCAACCCTCACGCTCAGGTTTAGTTAAAGGTAAATTTTTAGCGCACATTGGACGCAAGATTAAATCTTCTTCATCAAGTGCTAGTTTTTTAACCTTGGTCATAGCATCATTTCTTTGACTCATAGGGCGTTGACCAACTACTTCTCCTGTGATGATAAAACTTGCATTTTCATCTTTTAACATAGAAAGAGCGGTTTTAAACATAAAAGCATGACAATCTATACAAGGGTTAAAATGTTTTCCATAACCATATTGAGGATTAAATAAAACTTCTTGCAAATATGCATTTTTTACATCTATCATTTCAAAACTAGCCCCTGCCATAGCAGCGCGTTTTGCCATGAGTTCGCTTTTATCGCTTGTGCCACCAAAGCCTATATTGATATTTAAAGCTTTTACCTCTATACCTTGAGAGCTTATAAGTTTTATAGCAAGCATAGAATCAAGGCCACCACTAAAAAGTGCTAATGCTTTCATTTTTTCCTTTCGAAATTTTTGGCATATTGTAGTGAATATTTTTTAATTTTTATGTAGGTTTTTATTTAAAAAACTTCTTCTTCAAAGTTATAATGAATTGCTTTTTTATCTTTTATATTTTTTTGTAATCTACTTAAAAATAATTCTAAACTTTCCTCATCATCTAAAAATTGGACATTTTTTAAAACTTCCATTAAATGATTAAAAAAATTTTCATCATTTTGATAGTTTTTTTTGATTTTTTCTAAATTTTGATTGAGCAAATTATAAATTTGCTTTTTAAAGGCTTGTTTTAAATTTAAGTTTTTTAATTTGTTAAAATGAGCAAAATTAATTTTGCAAATAGCATATAAAAATTCTTCTAAATTACTTAAAATTTTAATATTTTCGATCTCATAAAGTTCTCTTATGCTAGGATCATTAAAGTCTTTTTGTTCTAAAATAGCCTTAGCAATATCTTGATGTAAGAAATATTCTTTTGTGCTTAAAAGCTTAAAAAGTCCTATGGCTTTTTGATTTTCATATAAAAATTTCAAAAGCTCCAACTCGCTTATGTTGTTGATTTTATTTTGTTTTGTAGGAGTAAAAAAATTTATATTTTTTCTAGTATTTTTAGAAAGTTTTATATCATTAATATTTACACCCAAAAGATTTGCTACTAAGGTAGTGTAGGAATTTGCTATTAAAGGTTCAAGGTTAAAAGTATATTTTTGCACCTCTTCTAAAGCCTTTTGCTTACTAAGTGCTGAGCTTAAATCAAAATTTGTGATCAAATTTCTTATATAAAATTCTCCAAGTTCTATACCTTTTTCTAAAATATTAAAAAGCAATTTTTCTTGATGAGTAGCCACTAGTTCAGCCGGATCTTTCCCACCTTCTATTAAAACTACTTTTCCATCAATTTTTGCTAAACTTAGTAAATGTGCTGAACGCACGGCAGCATTAAGTCCTGCATTATCATTATCAAAGCACAAAATCACTCTTGCCTCTAATCTTTTTATCAAGGGTATGTGATTTTCACCTAAAGCTGTTCCTAAAACTGCTACAGCATTTTTAAATCCTGCCTTATGAAAGGCTATGGCGTCCATATAGCCTTCACAAATTATCATTTCTTTTTGTTTGTAAATGGTATCTTTTGCTAAATTGAGTGCATAAAAAACGCGTGATTTATCAAAAAGTTTGCTTTGAGGTGAATTAACATATTTTGCCATATTTGCTTCATCTAAAGTTCTACCACCAAAGCCTATGAGTAAATTTTTATGATCATAAATACTAAAAGTAATGCGGTTGATAAAACTTGCATAAGCACCATTTTCATTTTGTTTTATTGCGCCAACCTCTAAGGCTTCCTCTTGAGTGATTTGCTCATTTTGTAAAAGTCTTAGTGTTTCATTAGAACTTGGTGCAAAGCCTAGCTCAAAGGTTCTAATATCCTCATCATTTAAACCTCTTTTATAAAGATAAGTTAAAGCTTCTTTGTTTTTAGCTAAGTTTTGCTTATAAAAAGCATTAAGAGTAGGTAAGATGTGAGTGATAGATTTTTTATTGTCCTGTTTTTGTGAGGTGTAAGTAAGTGAAAAATTACTCCACGAAGCAACCTTTTCTACCGCTTCAACAAAGTTTAATTTCTCATAATCCATTACAAATTTAAAAACATTGCCCCCAGCTTTACATGCAAAACAATGATAAAATCCTTTAATAGAATTAATATGCATGCTAGGATTTTTATCATCATGGAAAGGACAAACGCATACATAGCCTGAACCTTGTTTTTTTACTTCAACATAATGAGCTATAATATCAACAATATCTGTTTTTTGTAAAAGTTGTTCTATACTTGCTTGTTCTATCATATTTAAACCTTAAAGAAAATTATATAAGCATTTAGCTATAATTGTTATAAATTTGAAAGTTAAGTTGCAAGATTATGGATTTTTTCTTTGTAGAATACCGCGATCCTTTATTCGGTCTTATTGTTTTGACGGCTTTGATTTTTATCGTTGCTAGCTCACATTATATATGGCGGTTTTTTGCAAGCAAAGATCAAAAAAGCAAGCTTGATCGTTTTGTAAAAAAATTTGAAATCAATTCTACCCATCAGCAGATTTTAAAAAATGCCAATTTAAGTATAGAAAATTTAAATTTCCTAGCTCAAATTTTTACCAAAAGTGGTGAATTTGAAAAAGCTGTGGGAATTTATCTCATAGCTTTGCAAAAGACAAATGAGGCTAACCAAAAAGAATTTATCTTTTTTTCATTAGCACAAGTTTATCTAAAAGCAGGATTTTTAGAGCGTAGTGTAGAAGCTTTGTTAAATGCTTTAAAAATCAAAGCACGCAATAAAGAAAGCTTAAAACTTTTAAAAATTGTGTATTTAAAACTTAAAGATTATGATAAGGTTTTAGATGTTTTAGAATGTTTATTTGAGCTTGGAGAAAATATATATGCAGAAAAAGCTTTGATAAAGGCTTTAAAAATTCAAGCAAGTTCTAAAGAGCAAAAGCAAAAGATTAAAGAAATTTTAATTTTTAGCAAAGATAATGAGTATGTTTTAAGATTTTGTTTTTTACACTATAAAGATAAACTTACTCAAATGCCTAAATTTGAAAATGTTATTGATTTACTTAATGAATGTAAAAGCCCACTTAATCTTGAAGATGAAAAATACCATGAGTTTTTTTATGCAAAAAATTTAAGTACCAAAGCTATTTCTATTAAAAATCATAAACTAAAAATTTTAAAAATTTTAAATGATAATAAGCTAAGTGCTAATCTTAGCTTTACTTATGTGTGTAATAATTGCAAAAATCAAAGTCCTTTGTTTTTTTATCATTGTCCATTTTGTTATGAATTTGGAAAATGTGAGATTTATTATGAGGTAAAAGCTTGAAAAATATTGAAATTTATACAGACGGCTCGTGTTTAAATAACCCTGGTTTTGGAGGGTGGGCTTATGTTTTAACTTATAAAAATCATCAAAAAGAACAAAGTGGGGCATGTGAGAATACAACAAATAATCGTATGGAGTTAATGGCCATTATACAAGCTTTGAAAGCTTTAAAAGAGCCATGCGAGGTAAAATTATACACAGATTCAAATTTAATGGTGCAAAGTATTAATGAATGGCTTGAAGGTTGGATAAAAAAAGATTTTAAAGGTAAAAAAAATATTGATCTTTGGAAAGAGTATTTAAATGTTGCTAAAGATCATAAAATAACTGCTTTTTGGATCAAAGCACATAATGGCCATGAATTAAATGAGCGTTGTGATGAACTAGCAAGAAATGCAGCTTTGAAACTCCAAGAAGAAAGGTTGATAAATGCTTAAAAAACTCCAAGAAAGATTAAGTTATCATTTTAAAAATGAGCAATTGCTCATCGAAGCTTTGACACATAAAAGCTATAAAAAGCCTTATAATAATGAAAGATTAGAGTTTTTGGGTGATGCTGTAATGGATTTAGTAGTAGGGGAGTTTTTGTTTTTTAAATTCCAAAAAGACTCAGAAGGAAACCTTTCTAAGCTTAGGGCAGCTTTGGTAAATGAAAAATCTTTTGCAACCTTAGCACAAAAACTTGATCTTGGAACATGTATTTTTATGTCTATTGCAGAAGAAAATAATGATGGACGCAATAAACCTTCTATACTTTCTGATGCCTTTGAAGCTTTAATGGGAGCTTTGTATTTAGAAATAGGTTTTGAAAAAACTAAAAACATAGCATTAAATTTACTCAATGAAGTTTATCCACATATTGATACACAAAGTTTATTTAAAGACTATAAAACAAGACTTCAAGAAATTACACAAGCAAATATGGCAGGCACACCTGAGTATGTAGTGATGAAAGCTTTTGGACCTGATCATAAAAAGCAATTTGAAATTGCAGTAAAAATTCAAGGTATAGAAGTAGCAAGATCTATAGCAGGTAGTAAAAAAGAAGCCCAACAACAATGTGCCAAAATAGTACTTGAAAAATTAGGAAAACTATGAATAGCTTTGGAAAAAGATTTAAATTTACAAGCTTTGGCGAATCTCATGGTCAAGCTATAGGTTGTGTGATAGATGGTATGCCAGCAGGGGTGAAGTTTGACTTTGATTTTTTGCAAGAAATGCTAGATAAAAGAAAACCAGGTCAAAATAAATTTAGCACTCCTAGAAAAGAAGAAGATAAAGCTCAAGTTTTAAGCGGGGTTTTTGAGGGTTATACAACAGGAACTCCTATAAGTGTATTGGTGTATAATGAAAATACACGCTCAAAAGATTATGAAAAAGATGTGTTTCGTCCTGCACATGCTGATTTTACTTATTATCACAAATACGGCATTAGAGATTATAGAGGTGGTGGAAGAGCTAGCGCTAGAGAAAGTGTAGCAAGAGTGGCAGCAGGGGCGTTAGCTTGTATGCTTTTAAAAGAGTTTGATATAGAAATAATGAGTGGAGTTTTTGGGGTAGGAAGTATTGATAGCAAACTTAGTAATGATGAGTTCGATTTTAATTATGCTAAAAATAGTGAAATTTATGCTTTAGATAAAAATTTAGAGCAAAACTTTAAAGATGAAATTTTAAAGGCTAAAAATGCTAAAAATAGCGTAGGTGCAAGAGTTTTTACTAGAGTGAAAAACCCTATCATAGGCTTAGGTGAGCCTTTGTATGATAAGCTTGATTCTAAACTTGCTCATGCGATTATGGGTGTAAATGCAGTTAAGGCTGTAGAAATAGGAAGTGGCATTCAAAGCAGTTATATGTATGGAAGCGAAAATAATGATGAGCTAAAAGATGGAGTATTTTTAAGTAATCATAGCGGAGGTATATTGGGTGGAATTTCTAATGGAAATTTTATCGATATAAAAACATATTTTAAATCAACCCCTTCTATATTTTTACCCCAGCAAACACAAAATATTCAAGGAAAAAATATCATATATGAGTTAAAAGGTAGACACGATCCTTGTGTGGGTATAAGAGGTAGTGTTGTAGTAAATGCTATGGTAGCTATATGCATGGCCGATGCTTTACTTTTAAATGCAAGTTCAAATTTGCAAAATTTACAATGTATTTATGGAAAAAATAAATAAAAATTTAATACTTATTTTGATATGATGATAAAATATCTTTAAAAAGGGAGCAATATGAAAAAAAATATCGTATTTTTTGAAGTTAGAGGTGGTAGCGATAAAGGTGAAGATGGCCATAGAAAAGACACTATGCCTATGGTAAATGCTTTAAAAGAGCAAGGTTGGAACGCTGAGGTTATCTTTTTTGAAGTTGAAAAAAAAGACGAAATTTATGAATATGTAAAAAACAATGCTGATGCTTATGTTTCTAGAATTAACCCAGGAAATTTAAAAGAAGAAAATGAATACTTTGATATGTTAAGAAAACTTTGTGCAAATGGTGTTATAGGTATGCCTCATCCTGATGCGATGATAGGATATGGCGCTAAAGATGCACTTACTAAGCTTAATAAAACAGCTTTAGTGCCTGAAGATACTTATGCGTATTATGATATTAAAACTTTTAAAGAAAGTTTTGTCAAAACCTTAGCAAAAGGCGAGAGGGTTTTGAAGCAAAATCGTGGTTCAACAGGTGAGGGAATTTGGCGTGTGAGATTAATAGATGAACTGCCAGCTGGGACTACAAGTGTACCATTAAATGCAAAAATCAAATGCACAGAAGCAAAAGACAATCATACAGAAGAAAAAGAGCTTGGTGAATTTATGGATTTTTGTGAGCAATACATTATAGGTGATAATGGTATGCTTGTAGATATGACTTTCTTACCGCGTATTAAAGAAGGTGAAATTAGAATTTTAATGCTTTATCATACTCCAATTTATGTAGTGCATAAAAAGCCTGCAGAAGGTGCTGATGCATTCTCTGCTACACTCTTTTCAGGTGCAAAATATAGATATGATGAGCCAAAAGATTGGCAAGAATTGGTAGATTGGTTTTTAGTAACCTTACCAGAAATTCGTTCAAAACTTGGAAATTACGATATTCCTTTAATTTGGACAGCGGATTTTATCTTAGATACAGATGAAAATGGTAAAGATAAATATGTTTTAGGTGAGATTAACTGCTCTTGCGTAGGATTTACTTCTCCTGCTGAATTTGTTGAGCCTATTGCTAAAAAAGTAGCTCAAAATATCATTGATATTGTAAGTAAAAATTAACCCTTGTTTTAACAAGGGTTTTTTAAAACTCATTATGCTTTTAACTATACTTTATATTATCGGAATTACTGTTGATGCAATGACGGGGGCTATTGCTGCAGGACGGCACAAAATGGATCTTTTTGGAGTGATATTTATAGCTTTGGTAACAGCTATTGGTGGAGGTTCTATTAGAGATATTTTACTTGATCATCATCCATTAACTTGGATTAAAACTCCTGAATATGTCATTTTGATTTGTGTTGCGGCTATGATTACAACAAAAATTGCTAAATATGTTATAAGACTTGAAAAACTTTTTTTAATTTTAGATGCTATAGGTTTGGTTGTTTTTAGTGTTTTAGGGGCACAAATTGCAATAGAAATGGGGTATGGTTTTATAGTGGCTGTGAGTTCAGCTGTGATTACAGGTGTATTTGGCGGGATATTAAGAGATATATTATGTGCTAGGATACCACTTGTATTTCAAAAAGAAATTTATGCAGGTGTGGCCATATTAACAGGAGCTTTGTATTATATATTGCATATTTTAGGCATAGATGAATTATGGGTAATTCTTGCTTCATTGATTGTAGGAACTATAGCAAGACTTTTGGCGATATATTATGGTTTAAGTTTGCCTATATTTTCTTTTAAAGATGGAGAAAATAAAGAAAGCTAATTTTATTTTTTAGATTTTAAAATGCAAGTTTTGCTATTTATAATGTTTTTATAAAATCCCTGCGAGCTCTGCTAGTAAGCAATATTTATTTATATTTTATTTTAGAATATATATTTGATATATTAAATTTATATTAAGCTTAAATATTGAAACTATTGTTTATGCTATTTTTATTTAGGAGTTAAAAGAGTGGTGACCCATACGAGACTCGAACTCGTGTTACCGCCGTGAAAGGGCGATGTCCTAACCGCTAGACGAATGGGCCAAAACATTAAATAAGAAATGAAATTATATCTTATTTAATTTAAAAAAAGCTTAATTATTTAATAAAACGCAGGTAAAAATAGCCAAATACACCAGAAGTTAATGAGGCTAGTAAGATTGCAAAGTTATCTACAAAATTAAATATATCACTCACTTCATAAGCAAGAGCATCTATAAAAAAGCTCATGGTAAAACCTATACCTGTGAGTATACAAACTCCATAGAGTTGTTTAAAATTTGCATCTTTTGGTAGTTTTGCAAGTTTGAATTTAATCGCCATATAGGCAAAGCCAAATACACCTAGTTGTTTTCCAACAAAAAGTCCCAAAAATATACCCATGCTTACACCACTAAAAAGCATATGAAATTCTATTTTAGAAAGATCAACTCCTGCGTTTGCAAAAGCAAAAAGCGGTAATATTATAAAAGCTATCCAAAATTTTAAACCATGCTCAATTTCTTCTAATAAAGCATGATTGTTTTTTGTATATACAGGAATGAATAAAGCAGTAATAATACCTGCTAAAGTCGCATGCACTCCACTTTTTAATACACTAAGCCAAAGCAGAGCACCAAGTATATAATAAAATGATTTTCTTTCATTACCTAAGCGATTAAGTAAAAACAAGCCAACAATGCAGCAAAAGGCAACAAAAAAAGCCAAAGTTGAAAGCTCACCTGTATAAAAAATAGCAATGATTAAAATAGCTCCTACATCATCAAAAATCGCCAAAGAAACTAAAAATATTTTTAAAGAGCTTGGTATGCGTTGTTTTAGCATTGCAAGTATAACTAGAGCAAATGCAGTGTCAGTTGCTGTTGGTATAGCCCAACCTTTTAAAACATAAGTATCATTAAAATTAATAGCACAAAATATCAAAGCAGGTACTACTATACCACCTATAGCAGCTATTAAGGGTAGAGTAATATTGCTAAGAGTTTTAAATTCTCCTTGAACAAATTCTTTTTTTAATTCAAGTCCTATTGCAAAGAAAAAAATTGCAATCAGTCCATCATTAATCCATAACAAAGAAGGTTTAAAAAGCTCCCAAGCTCCTATTTTTATACCCATTTCTACACTTAAAAAATTCATATAGTGTTGTCCATAAGGGCTATTTTTGAGTAATAAAGCAAAGATTGTTGCTATTAAAAGCAACAATCCTCCTAAAATTTCAAGAGATAAAAAACTTTGGAGGTTTTTAAATTTCATTTTTTGAAACTATAAATGAATTTTAAATAAACATAGCCAATCACAGCGCTTAACAAAGAGGCTATTAAAATAGCAAGCTTATCTGAATATGCAAAAATATCACTATTTTGATAAGCTAAGCCATCTATAAAAAAGCTCATGGTAAAACCTATACCTGTGAGTATGCAAACTCCATAGAGTTGTTTGAAATTAACATTTTGTGGAAGTTTTGCTAAGCCTAGTTTTATACTAATATATGAAAATAAAAAGACACCTATTTGTTTTCCTAAAAATAAACCTAAAATAATACCTAAGCTAACCGAAGAAAACATAAAGCTTGGATCCATATCTTTTAAATCAACACCTGCATTTGCAAAGGCAAAAATAGGTAAAATAAAATAACTTACCCAAGGTGCTAAATCATGTTCGATTTCTTTTAAAAAAGATTTTCCATTTTTTGTTTCAAGTGGTATAAACAAAGCAGTAATCACACCCGCTAAAGTTGCATGTACTCCACTTTTTAGCATGCTTATCCAAAATACTATAGCTATAATGATATAAAAGGATTTTTTAGTAACATGAAAATGATTTAATAAATAAAGTGCTAATATACATACCAAAGCAGCAATCATAGCAAATACTGAAAGCTCGCTTGTGTAAAATAAAGCAATCACAATAATCGCACCCAAATCATCAAAAATAGCCAAGGAAAGCAAGAATAATTTTAATGAAGTAGGTACTTTTTTACCTAAAAGCATTAAAATTCCTACTGCAAAAGCCACATCAGTTGCTGTTGGTATAGCCCAACCTTGCAAAGCAAAAGCATCTTTATAATTAAAAAATGCAAAAATCAATGCAGGTACTATCATACCACCAAGTGCAGCAAATACAGGTAAAGACATAGCTTTTATACTATTTAGCTGTCCTCTTGTTACTTCATACTTTAATTCAAGCCCTATGGCAAAGAAAAAAATCGCAATAAGTCCATCATTAATCCATAAAAGCAAAGGTTTGAAAATTTCTAAACTTCCTGCTTGAAACCCAAAAGGAATATTTAAAAAGTTGGTGTATTGATCTGTTAAAGAGCTGTTTTGTAAAATTAATGCAAGTAAAGTGAAAAATATTAGCAAAACACCCGGAAAAGTTTCGCTTTTAACAAAGGTTTGAAGTCTTTGCATATAAATAGCCTTTTTAAATTTTTAATTAATGCGTTATTTTAGCATAAAAAGGCTTGAAATTTAAAAGTTTAAGCAGAAAAACTGCTTAAACAGGTATAACGCGTATATTTGGACTAAGTTCTTCTTGTAAGATATTTTCTATGGCATATAAAGTTGCGCCACTTCCGCTTGAGCAACCACTGCAAGCTCCAAGATAGCGTATATATACATCTATATTTTTACTTTCACTTTTTTGTATATCAATTACTTCCAAATCCCCACCATCTCCGTGTAGCATCGGACGCACATCGCTATCTAAAACAGCCTCTACTGCTTTTAATTGTTTAACCATGGTCATATCATCAAAAGCAATATCTGCTTTACTTTGATCTTTTAATCTTTCTCTTTCCATTTCGGCTCTAGTTTCAGCTAAAATATCTACAAGGTAATAATCTTTTTTTTCATGTCCTCCAGGTTTAACACAAGATTTACAAAAAGCTCCTGCTTTTGTAAATTGTGTGATTTCTTCTACTGTATGTAAATCATTTAGTTTAATTACCTCTTTGATAGTTCCAAGGCTTACCCTAGCACATTCACAAACTATAATTTGGTCTTCAAAGTCTTCAGGATTGACTCCTTTATAATGTGCTGCCGCTTGTTTGATAACATCATAAGCCATAACCGAACAATGCATTTTTTGAGGTGGAACCGCAGGAGTTTGCGGATTATCTCTCATAGCAAATTCAACATCTAAATTTGTAATTTTAACAGCTTCATCCACGGTTTTACCTATGCAAAGATCAACCATAGTATCACTACTTGCTATTGCTGTTCCACAGCCAAAGCTTTTAAATTTAGCATCAATGATTTTATCTGTTTTTTCATCCACTAGCCAATAAAGTCTAACTGCATCACCACAGCTTTCAGCTCCAAAATCTGCAATAATAAGTTTTGCATTTGCTTTTTGTGCATCTTCTTGTGTAAATTCGCCCATATGTTGAGGGTTATTCATTCTATCTTGTACTTTTTGAGAATACTCATCCCAAATAGATCCGCCAATTAAATTATTTTTTGCCATTTTTTATCCTTTAAATATTTTCAGGCTTATACGCATAAGTACTTGAGATTGCTCTAAGTCTTTGCGTTGCTTTTTTTATCTGCTCTGCTGTATAATCAATTTCATCTTCTGTGTTAAATCTAGATAAAGAAAGTCTTAGGGCAGTATGAGCTAAATCATTTTCAGCACCAATTGCTTCCATGATAGGGTTGCTCTCAAGTGCTTCACTAGCGCAGGCTGATCCAGTGCTTGCTGCTATGCCATTTTTATTTAAATCCCAAAGCATAGCTTCACCTTCTACGCCTTTAATGCTTGCTAAAATTGTATTTGGAACTCTTCTTGATCTATCTCCAACTACGCTTGTATCAGGCATTGCTAAAATTAAATCTTCTAGTTTGTCTCTTAATTTTCTAATGTGTGAATTTTCAAAGTCAAGCATAGTATTTGCAATTCTTAAAGCTTCTGCCATTGCTATAATATATGGCACATTTAAAGTTCCACTTCTTCTGCCACCCATATGCTCACCACCATGTAAAAGTGGAGTTAGTTCTATATCTTTTTTAATATAAAGCCCACCAACTCCTTTTGGACCATGGAATTTATGTGCAGAAAATGAAGCAAAATCAACTCCAGCTTTTGCAAAATTAACTTTGATTTTTCCAACAGCTTGGGTTGCATCAGTATGGAATAACGCTCCGTATTCATGAGTAATTTGAGCCATTTCTTCTATAGGAAAAATCATACCAGTTTCATTATTTGCCCACATAATGCTCACTAGGGCAGTTTTATCTGAAATAACTTCTTTTAAATCTTTTACGCTAGAAACACCCTCATGATCAACACCAAGTTCTATAACTTTTACCCCTAAAGATTTTAAAAACATAGCACTAGCAGCTACTGCGGGATGTTCCACGCTAGAAATAATTACTTCATTTCTATCGCTATTTAAAATTTTATCAAAATACACACCTTTTAACACCCAATTGATACTTTCTGTAGCACAGGAAGTGATAATAATATCATCTAAATCACTTGCTCCTACACCTATATAAAGTTTATCCATAGCTTCTTTTAAGGCAGGATGGGTTGCACTACCCCATTGATGAAGGCTATTTGGGTTTCCAAAATGCTCTTTTAAAAAAGGCTTCATAAGCTCGTAAGCTTCTGGTGCAAGTTGTGTTGTTGCGTTGTTATCTAAATATACTTTCAAATTATACTCCTTTAATTAGGATAATTTTTATCTTTTTTGTTAATATACACTAAAATATTAAATTTAATATTAAATCAAGTAAGTTTTTAACTTGTGTAATAATTTACATTATTATTTTAGCACAAGTTAAGCCATAGCATTTAAATAAGAATGTAAAATTTTGTTAATACTAGCTTGTTTTTTTCTATTTTCTAAAAATTGAGTATCTAAAAGTTCTTTTTGAGTATTGATTTTTTCAAGATCAATATTAGGATTGTTTTGATTGAATTCTTCTTTTAAAACTTCAATTTCTTTACTAACTTGCTCGCTATAAAGACTATAAATAGAACTTGAATTGGCAAATTCTTTCATGTTAATGCTATGTTGATAGTTAATATATTGTTGAAAGAAAACTGAAAGCTTATCTTCTGAAGTGTTGTTTTTATCTACTCCATTGATATATAAATATAAATCAAAACTCATTTTTTCTTTGTTGTTTTCATTAATATAATCTTGCATACTCATTTGACCTCTCATGAGTTTTTGAAAATTTACACTAGAGGACATATCCAACTCAATAGGCGATAGAAAAAAATTAGCTTTATTGTGATTTTGTTCTTTTAAATCATGATAAATATAATTGAGCAGCAATCCACTTTTAGAAACCTCCCCTTGTTTATTTAAATAAGGTTTGATAACAGGATTACTAGCTGTATTTTCTATGCTTGCGTTAAACGCAAAATCACCTATTTTATTATCAAGCATTAAGGTGTTTAAATTTTTATTTGATTCTTTTGCATTTTGTAAATTTTTAGCATTTTCATAAACTTTTAAAATTTTACCCTCATAAGTATAACTATAACCTTGATTTAACTCTGAAATTTGAGCTTTACTTAAAAAATCATTGTCATTGTTTTGAAACTGTGGATTTATAGTTTTTAATGTGTTGTGATAAGTGTTTAAAAGTCTTGGTAAATCTATTTTGTTATAATTTAAATTCTCATCAAGCTTTATAAGTTGTTTTGAAATTTCTCTTATACTTTTTATATTAATATCATAATCAAGAGGCAAAGCAGCTGCTTTATTAAGATCTTTTTCAAAAAAACCTTGCTCATTGATTCTAAAACCAAATTCACTTGCATAAGTCACTTTATAGTCTAAATTAGAACCATTGATATCAAGTAAATCACTTTTAATATTAGTATTTTCTTTTTTTTCTTCTATGTGTCCAGTTTTTGCAAAAGGATAATTTGCAAAATTCTGATACGGATTAACATTAGAATTTACAAACATAACTCTTCTCTTCAAAAATATTGCTTAACTTTTAAAAAGCAAAAGCTATGCCAAAATTTTTGAATTGAAGAGAAAAATTTTAAGCGTAAATGTCAAGTAATCCTGAACTAGCAGTAGGAGTAGTAGTTGGAGCAGGGTTTGCATTTACGCCTTCAAGTACTTGCATTACTGCATTTTCATTAACTTCTATGGTTTTTTTCATCATAGTAGTTGCAATGTTAAGCATTAAGTTTGCTTGATTGTTTGTAACTTCGCCCATAACATACTCCTTTTGTTTGGATCAAAGGTATTATCGGCAAAGTTTGGTAAATATTAAGCTATATTATAAATTTTTGATAAGTAATGATTGTGGGTGTTTTCTTTTGCTTCAAGCATATCGATATAATTTTTAAATTCATCCATATCTTTAAAAAGATTTTTCATTGTAGTGCTAATTTCATTAGAAAAATTTTGAAGATTATTTTGGGCTTTTAAATATCTTTCGATTTGATAAATTCTCGCCACTTCTCTTTCATATTCATCTTGAGTCATTCTTTTTGCACTGAATTCTTCATTTAGAACTTTTTTATTATTAATAATAAAAGATTTTTTTTGATTATTGATTTTAAATTCGATTATAAAATCTTCTTTTGAAGCGATAATTTTTAAATATTTTAATTTTGCTTTATCTTCTAGTAAAACAAAACTTATGCATTCTAAAAACATATGTGTAAAAATTTCTCTTTCAAAAATATTTTGACAAATATCGGTATATTTTAAACCTAAGCTTTGTTGATGATCTAAAAATGCTATATTTGACATGATCTATCCTTTTTTCATGACTTTTTTATCAAAAAAAGCAAAAAATATTCCAACTATTATGTATCAATCATCTTAAGCATATTAATCGTATCTTCAAATTCAAAACTTTCTTCAGGATTTTGACTTAAAAATTGTTGCATAAAATCTTTTTTAGCAATAGCTTGATCGAGTTCTTTATCGGTACCTTTTTGATAAGCACCAATACGCAATAGCACTTCATTTTCTTTAAGCAAAGAATTTAAACGCTTAAATTTTCTAGCAGCTAACTTATGTTCATCACTGATAATATCCCCCATAACCCTTGAGGCTGAATTTTGTATATTTATAGGTGGATAAATTCCAAAGTCAGTGAGTTCACGACTAAGTACTATATGCCCATCTAGGATAGATCTGCTTTGATCAGCTATTGGATCACTCATATCATCCCCATCAACCAACACGGTAAAAAAAGCTGTTATGGTGCCTTTACCTTCTTCCTTTCCTGTTCTTTCCATAAGCTGAGGTAAAAGACTTAAAACGCTTGGCGGATAACCTTTTGTTGTAGGTGGTTCACCTAGGGCAAGACCTATTTCTCTTTGAGCCATAGCAAAACGCGTTACGCTATCCATGATAAATAACACATCTTTACCTTGTTCTTTAAAATATTCAGCCACACTCATAGCACAAAATGCTCCGTATTTTCTCATCAGCGCGCTATCATCACTTGTTGCAACGATGATGACAGTATCATCAAGTTTACCACCAAGATTTTTTTGTATAAATTCAGGAATTTCTCTACCGCGCTCTCCTATTAAAGCTATAACTTTAATAGGAGCTTTGGAATTTTTCACTATCATACCCATAAGAGTTGATTTACCAACCCCACTTCCTGCAAAAATCCCAAGCTTTTGTCCTACCCCGCAAGTTAAAAGTGCATCTATTGTTTTAACACCTACTGGAAAAACTTCTTCTATCAAACCTCGCTTCATTGCATCAATAGGTGCTCGCATAATAGGCATAAATTTACTTGCCTCAATAGGTCCTTTACCATCTTTTGGTCGCATAAAAGGATCGACTACTCTTCCTAAAAGTTCATCACTAACTCCTATTTGCATACCTGCATCGTTAATAAAAGCACGATCGCCTATTTTAAAACCTTCCACAAAACCAAAAGGACTCAAATAGCTTAAATTTTCATCTACTTCTACCACCATAGCCATAGCTTCTTTACTCTCATCTTCACTAGAAACTATTTTAATGATATCACCTATGCTAGTTTTTAAGCCATTTATTTCTATACTAGTACTTGAAATTTTAGTAATCTGACCAAAAACACTAGCAAGATTTTGTGAAGCAATTTTACTACGAAGTTTTTCTAAACCCATTAAAATCTAACCTGTTTTGCCGAGTTAATTAAAGTGAAAAATTCTTTTCTTGTTTTTTCACTTTTTAAAAAGCTACCTCTTAGTGCTGAAGTGCTAGTAGTAGAATTTGCCTTTTGCACCCCACGCATTTCAACACACATGTGTCTTGCTTCAATAACTACTCCAACACCTTTTGCACCTACATGTACCATTAAAGATTCTGCGATTTGTTCTGTGAGTTGTTCTTGAATTTGCAAGCGTCTTGCAAAAACTTCCACAAGGCGTGGAATTTTACTAAGACCTACGACTTTTTTATCCGGTATATACGCAACATGTACGCGCCCAAAAAAAGGTAAAAGATGATGCTCGCAAAGACTATAAAATTCTATATCTCTTACTAAAACCATTTCGTTGTTTGAGCTTTCAAATAAGGCATCATTTAGTATTTGTTTTGGATCTTGTTTATAACCACTATTTAAAAATTCAAAAGCTTTAAAAACTCTTGTAGGAGTTTTTAAAAGTCCTTCTCTTTGCGGATTTTCCCCGATAATTTCTAACATATTTTTTACTGATTGTTCAAATTTTTCTTGCATTTTTTCTCCATCAAAAATTAAAATTTTAACATATTTTTATTTTTATATAAAGTGATAAGGAAAATTTTGGTATATTATCAAAAAATTTTATTTAAAAAGGGAAAATATTATGGAAGTTACAGCAAAACTAATTGATTTTGCAAATGCAAATGCTACTGTGAAAATTGCTCAAGGAGCTATTAAAGCAGAAGTTGAAAAATTAGCTAAAAAAGCATCTAAAACTATGAAAATGGATGGTTTTAGAGCAGGAAAAGTTCCTGTTGCTGCTATACTTAAAAGATATGAAAAAGAGCTTACAAGAGATGCGGAGCAAGATCTTTTAAGAAATGCTGTAGATGGTGCTTTAAAAGAAGTTAAAAAAGAGGCTAAAGATTTAGTAGGTGAGCCATATTTTGAAAAATTTGATAGAAAAGATGGCGATATTGAAGCTCAAATGGTATTATCTTTTAAGCCAGAAGTAAAATTAGATGGATATGAAGAACTAATTCCAACTTATAATACACCAAAAGTAACTCAAAAAGAAATTGATGCAAAAAAAGAAGAATTATTAAAAAGATTTGCTACTCCTGAAGCGATTAAAGAGGCAAGAGCTTTAAAAGAAGGCGATTTTGCTAAATTTGATTTTGAAGGTTTTGTTGATGGTAAAGCTTTTGATGGTGGAAAAGCTCAAAATTATGTTTTAGAGATTGGCTCAAAACAATTTATACCAGGATTTGAAGAAGGTATGATTGGTTTAAAAGCAGGCGAGGAAAAAGATATTAATGTAACTTTTCCAAAAGAATATGGTGCAGCACATTTAGCAGGAAAAGATGCGGTATTTAAAGTAAAAATTCATGAAATTCAAGAACTTAAATTACCTGAATTAAATGAAGAGCTTTTAAAAAACTTACTTCCTGAAGAAAAAGAGCCAAGTGTTGAAAAATTAGACGCAAAATTAAAAGAACAACTAAAAAATGAAAAAATCTTTAAACTTATTAATGATGAGCTTAAAAATCAATTTGCAGAAGCTTTAGTAGCTAAGTTTGACTTTGTTTTGCCAAGAAATATAGTAGAGCAAGAAACAGATATGCAATTTAGAAGCTCTTTAAGAACTTTAAGCGAAGAGGAATTAAAAGAATTTAAAGATGAGGCTAAATATAAAGAAAAAAGAGAAAGTTTCAAAGAAGATGCGCAAAAAAGCGTAAAATTAACTTTCATTATAGATGAGCTAGCAAAACTTAGAAATGTTACAGTAAGCGATCAAGAATTAATCCAAGCAATTTATTTTGAAGCTTATAGATATGGTTTTAACCCACAAGAACATTTAGATAATTATAAAAAGCAAGGTGCATTACCTGCCATTAAAATGTCTTTAATTGAAGAAAAACTTTTTGCTGATATTTTTAAAAAAAATGATAAAAAGAAAACCGAAAAAGAAAGTGAAAAATAATGAGTTCATATATACCCTATGTAGTTGAAAAAACAAGCAGAGGCGAAAGAAGTTATGATATATACTCAAGACTTTTAAAAGATAGGATTATCATGCTAAGTGGTGAGATCAATGATGATCTTGCTGCTTCTATCGTGGCACAGCTTTTGTTTTTAGAAGCTGAAGATCCTCAAAAAGATATTTATCTTTATATTAACTCACCAGGCGGGGTTGTGACAAGTGGATTTAGTATTTATGATACGATGAATTATATTAAAGCTGATGTAAGTACTATTTGTATTGGTCAAGCTGCTTCTATGGGTGCATTTTTGCTTAGTTGTGGTGCTCCAGGGAAAAGATTTGCTCTGCCAAATTCAAGAATTATGATCCACCAACCACTAGGTGGTGCAAGAGGACAAGCAACAGATATAGAAATTCAGGCAAAAGAAATTCTAAGATTAAAAGCGATTTTAAATGATATTTTGGCAAAAAATACTAAGCAAAAACTTTCTAAAATAGAAAAAGATACCGATAGAGATTTTTTTATGAGTGCTATAGAGGCTAAGGAATATGGCTTAATCGATAAGGTTTTGGAAAAAAGTTTTAAATAAGGAAACAAAGCAATGCTAGATGATGATTTATTTGCTGATTTAAATTTAAATAGCGATCCAACTCCAGCCAAAGAAGCTCCAAAAATTCAAAAAATTAGTGGAGGCGAATTTGAGAAATTTGCGAAATCTATTTTAACTGAACTTGTAAAAGATAATGTGCCTCCAACTCCTACTAATTATGGGGTTTATTTTCAAAAAATGCTTGAAGAGCGTCCAGGAGCTTTTAAGAAAAAAGTTGGTGAGATTATGGAATTTGAGCAAAATGATGATGGTCTTAAGCGTGCAAATATAGAACAAGAAATAAAGAAAAGTTTTAATTCTACTTCGGCATTATTGCAATATATTGCCATGATTTATAGGCATCTTGAAACAGTTAAAGATATGCTAAAAAGGCGTAATTCAGAACTTGCTATTAGTACAGGAAATTTAGCTGTTTCTAATGTAATCCATGCCCTTGAAACAGACCTTTCAAGATTTTCTAGCATTTTAGATAAGTATTCAGATGAGATTAAAGAAAATTTTGATGAGGTTAGACAGACTTATAAACATATAGAAGAGCAGAGTGATTTTGACTCTAAATTTGGAGTTTTTAATAAAAAATATTTTTTAGAAAATTTGGAAAAAAGCATAGAGAGTAATGCTAAATATAATTATTATACCTCTTTGATATTCTTTAGAGTAAAAGAGGAAATTTTAGAGCAAACTTATACTCAAAAAGAGAAAAATGCCTTTTTAAAAAGTGTTTGTAAAATTTTTAGTAAAAATGTTTCTTCAAGTGATATAGTAGCACATTGTGGAAATAATATTTTTGCTATAATGATCTCTCATACTAATTTAGAAAAAGCACAAGAAATATGCAATAAAATTTTAGAATCCTTAGAAAATTCAAATTTTTTCTTAGCAGATAAAGAAATAGAGGCAGATGTGGAGGTTGCTATTAGTGCAGTTAATAGTGACAGCAAAGGTGAAGAATTAATAGAAAAATGCATTGAAGCTTTAAAAGACTCGGGAAAAAATTTAGAACCTTTTGTAATAGTGGAAAAAGAAAAATGATAAGAAAGATAATTACCTATCCTAATCCAAGATTATTTTTAGAATCAAAAAAAGTAGAAAATTTTGATAAAGATTTACATATACTTTTAGATGATATGTATGAAACAATGATAGCTAATAAAGGTGTAGGTTTGGCAGCTATCCAAGTTGATGTGCCAATTAGAGCTTTACTTGTAGATATTGGTGATGAAGAAGGTGAGCAAAAAGAAGACAAACAAACTCTTTTAGAAATCATCAATCCCATTATAACACCTTTAGATGATGAAAGAATTTCTTGTAATGAGGGTTGTTTAAGTATACCAGGTTTTTATGAAGATGTAATGCGTTATAAAAATATACAACTTGACTATCAAGATAGGTTTGGAAAGCCACAAAGTTTGCAAGCACATGATTTTTTAGCAGTGGCTATCCAACATGAAGTTGATCATCTTGATGGACATTTATTTATAGAAAAACTTTCTTTTTTAAAGCGTCAAAAATTTGATAAAGACTTTAAGAAAAAATCCAAAAAGAATAAATGAAAAAGCTAAAATGTGCAAGTTTTTCTACAGAACTTGATATCATCGATGTAGAATCAACTTTCACAAGAGGCTTGCCAGGCTTTAGCATAGTGGGTCTTGCAAACTCTACCATCAAAGAAAGCACTGAAAGAATTAAAGCAACTTTGTTAAGTCAGAATTTTAGCTTTCCAGCACAAAAAATTACTATCAACTTAAGTCCTTCGGATATTCCTAAAAATGGTTCTCATTTTGACTTAGCTATTGCAATTTTGATTTTATTTCAAAAAGAAATTTTAGATGATTTTTTTGTTTTTGGAGAACTTGGATTAGATGGGAGTATAAAAAGCACTACTAGTTTATTTTCTATCTTGCTTTTTTTAAGTACAAAAATACAAAATGCTAAAGTAGTAGTGCCAAAAGCCATAGCACAAAAAGCTTCAATGATACCTAATTTAACAATTTATGCTTTAGAAAATTTAGCCCAGGCTGTAGATTTTTTTAAAGAAAAAAAATATGAGAATTATCATATATGCAATGCTCATCCTTTATTTGAAAATGCTATAAAACTTAATGGGGAAAAATATATAAAAAACACTAGCTTTCCTTATGATTTTAAGGAAGTTAAAGGCCAAGAAAATGCTAAATTTGCTTGTATAATAGCAGCTTTAGGAATGCATAATATTTTATTTGAAGGTAGTCCAGGTAGCGGTAAAAGTATGTGTGCTAAAAGACTTCCTTTTATCATGCCACCGCAAAGCTTGAAAGAAATTTTAGCTCAAAACGCTTATAAGTCATTAAATTCTTTAGATGATGATTTTAGCGCTAGTAGGGTTTTTAGAAGTCCTCATCATACAAGTACTAGAGCTAGTATTTTTGGCGGAGGAACTAAAAATGCCAAGATAGGAGAAATAGCACTTGCAAACGGAGGAGTTTTATTTTTTGATGAGTTTCCTCATTTTTCAAAACAAATCATAGAAAGTTTAAGAGAGCCATTAGAGGATTTTAAAATTCTTATTTCAAGAGTTAATACCAAAGTGATTTATGAAACTAAATTTTTATTTGCTTGTGCGCAAAATCCTTGTCCTTGTGGAAATTTATTTTCTAAAAATCAAAATTGTCGTTGTCAAGAAATAGAAATAAAAAAATATAAAAACAAAATTTCATCTCCAATTTTAGATAGGATTGATCTTTATGTAGCTATGGATGAAATTTCATATAAGGATAAAATGAGTTTAACATCAGAGCAAATGAGCGAGATGGTATTTAAAGGATTTTTATTTCAAAAACAAAGACAGCAAGAAGAGTTTAATGCTAAATTAAATGATGAGCAGATGAAACAATTTTGTATTTTAGAGTCTTCTGCTAATGAAATTTTGCAAAAGGCTATAAATTCATATAATCTTTCTCAAAGAGGGGTAAATAAAACTATAAAAGTAGCAAGAACCATTGCAGATTTAGAGCAAAGTGAGTTGATTTTAAAAACTCATATTTTAAAAGCATTAAGTTTTAGAATGAGAAATATTTAGGAGCAAAAATGGAAAATAAAAGCATAGCAATTTTTATAGATGCGGAAAATATTCCTTCAAAATACGCAAAATCGATTTTTGGTATTGCTTCTGATTATGGAGAAATTGTTATAAAGCGAATTTATGGAGATTGGACTCAAAAAAATATACAAAATTGGAAAGAACAAATCGCACAATATTCTATCATTGCTATGCAACAATTTAATTTTTTAGCTAATAAAAATTCAAGTGATATGTATTTAATTACTGATATTATGAGTGTTTTTTATGAAAAAGATATTGATATTTTTGTTATTGTATCAAGCGATAGTGATTATACTAGTTTGATACAGAAGCTAAAAGAAAATAAAAAACAAGTTATAGGCATGGGTTTAAAGCAAGCTGTAAAATCTTATGTGAATTCCTTTAGTGAATTCTTTTATTTAGATCAAGATAAATCAAAAACAAAAGTCATAATTGAAAAAGAATATATCAAAGATTTAATCAATATCGCAGAGGCTTTGATAGAAGAAAAAGGTCGCGCAGAATATGCTCAAATTCGTACCAATATGAACAGAAAACATGCAAATTTTATTCCACAAAATTTCGGCTTTAAAAATTTCAAAGCTTTGATGAAAGAACTTTTACCAAAGATGAAACAATTTAAAGAAGCAAATGAGAAAAATATTTATTTCCTTGAAAAAGCAAAGGCTTAAAAATGGAAAATATCTTAATAGCTTTTTTGGCTGTTGTAATTTTAGCTTTTGTATGGGTGGTATTTAAAAGTCAGAAAGAAAAAGTAAAGTTAGAATTTTTAAATCAAAACAATATGACTTTGCAAAATCAACTTTCTAATTTAGAGTTTGAAAAAACTGCACTTATGGAAAAAAATTCCAAACTTTTAGATGAAAAAATATCGTATTTATCTAAAAATGAAGCTTTAGAGGCAAAATTAGCACAAAAAGAACAAACTCAACAAGAACTTTTAAATATGCATTTAAAAGAGCGTGCAAATTTAAAAGAAGAATACACTCAAACCTTAATAAAATTAGAAGAAAAATATAAACAAAGTTTGGCGGGATTAAAACAAGAGCTAGAGCAAAATTTTCAAAAACAAAATGCTAGTATTTTAAATCAAAACAAACTTATGCTCAATGAAGATACAAAAAAAATCTTAGAAGAAATTTTCTTGCCTGTGAAAAAAAGTGTTAAAGAATATAGTGAAAAACTCAGTCAAAATGAAGTTAGCATTAAAACACAAATTGATCATATGTTTAAATTTAGTCAAAATATGGGAGAAAATGCAGATAAGCTAGCTAAAATTTTAAAAGGAGATAAAAAAATTCGTGGTAATTTTGCAGAATTGCAACTAAAATCAGTTTTAGAAAATAGCGGTTTAGTAGAGGGTGTGCAGTATAAATTGCAAGAGAGATTTCAAGATGAGGGTAAAACTTACATTCCTGATGCGGTTGTGTTTTTAGATAAACAAAAAAGTATAGTTATAGATGCAAAATTTTCTCTACCAAGTGATTTTGCTTTTGAAGATATTAGTAAAAATACCTGTCTTGATTTAGCTTATAATCTAAAATCAAGAATTGATGAGTTAGCTAAAAAGCCTTATATGCAGTATGATAAACACACTTATGAGTTTGTTTTGCTTTTTATACCTTATCAAAATATTCTAGATTTGATTTTAAATGTAGATCTTGAAATTTATCAATACGCTTATAAAAAAAAGGTTTATTTAACTACACCAAACACTCTTTTTATGGCATTAAATACTATAAATATTTCATGGAAAAATATACAAAGTAATGAAAATATCTTAAAAGCTTTTGATGAACTGGGTAAATTTCATGATAAATTTGCAGGCGTTTTGGATGATTTTGAAAAAATCAAAGAAAATGTTAAAAGATTAAATTCAAATGTAGATAATATGCAAACAAAGCTTACTCATGGAAGTGGAAATATCGCTTCAAGAGTGATAAAGCTTAAAGAGCTAGGCGCTAAAACTCAAAAATTTATAAAATGTGAGATGAGCGATGAAAGCAGTATTTAAAGATAATATTTCTTATGAAAAAAAGCTTATTGAAAAAGGTTTGGATGAGTTTTTAATGATGGAAAATGCAGGCATAGAGCTTGCAAATTTGATTAAGAAAAAAAGTAAAAACATAAAAAATGCTAAAATTTTATTTTTGCTTGGTGCTGGTGGAAATGGAGCTGATGGACTTGTGGCTATAAGGCATTTAAAAAAAGCTTTTGCTTTTGTTATGCCATATAAAAAAAATACAATGTTTATCAAGCAAGAGCAAATTTTAAAAAATATAGGTTTTAAATTTTTAAAAAAAGAACCTAAATTTAAAGATTTTGACATCATTGTTGATTGTGTTTTTGGGAGTGGTTTAAATAAAGCTTTAGATGAAAATTTGCAAAGAATTTTTAAAAAAATTGCTAAAAGTAAGGCTTTAAAAATAGCTTGTGATGTTCCTAGTGGTCTTGGACAAGAGCTATGTTTTAAGGCTGATTACACTCTTTGCATGGGAGCGATTAAAGAAATTTTATTAGAGGATTTTGCAAAAGAATTTGTGGGTAAAATTAAAATTGCAAATTTGGGTTTAAAACTTTATATGCAAAATACTTCAAGTTTTTTACTAGAAAAAAAAGATTTAAAACTTATTACAAAAAAGATTAACTCAAATAAAGGCGATTTTGGCCATATTTATATTTTTGCAAATAAAAGTGCAGGTACTCTAGCAGGACTTGGTGCTTTAGAATTTGGAGCAGGACTTGTATCTTTAATGGCTAAAGAAAGTTTTTCACCTTTGATTATGTTAAAAGATGATATTGAAAGCAAAATAAATGCAGCTGCTATAGGTATGGGACTTGATGATTTAAGTATTTTAAAAGATGAAAGATTAAAAAACATTCCTTTAGTTTTAGACGCAAATTGCTTTCAAAGTGAAAATTTACTTTCATATCTTGCTAGAGAAGATGTTGTTTTAACCCCTCATCCTAAAGAATTTTGTATGCTTTTAAAACTTTGTTTTAATGAGGATATAAGCGTAGAAGAAATTCAAAACAAACGCTTTTTTTATGCAAGAAAGTTTAGTTCTAAATTTCAATGTGTTTTGGTATTAAAAGGAGCTAATCCTATTATTGCTCAAAAAGAAAAATTTTTTATAGTAAATTGTGGCAATGAAGCTTTAGCAAAAGGTGGAAGTGGGGATGTGTTAAGTGGTATGATAGCAGCTTTGCTTGGAGCTAAATTTAATGCTTTAGAAGCTGCTAAAAATGCAGTATTAGCTCATGCTTTAGTAGCTAAAAATTATAAGAAAAACAAAATTAGTTTTGATGCTTTAAAATTGATAAAGGGGTTAAAATGCTTATAAAATTAGCAATTTTATTTAGTGGCAATGGAAGTAATTTGGAAAATATTTTAGAAAAATTACATAAAAAAACTTTTGGTAAAAATACCTTTGAAGTGGTTTTGTGTGTGTGTAATAAAAAAGAAGCTTATGGTATACAAAGAGCTTTAAAATATAACCTTAATACTAAAATCATAGAGCATGAAAAATTTACTTCAAGAGAAGAATTTGACGCAGAGTTGGTAAAAATTATAAAAGAAAGTCAAGCGGATCTGACTATCTTAGCAGGATTTATGCGAATTTTAAGTCCTATTTTCACTCAAAATATAAAAGCTATTAATCTTCATCCTTCTTTGCTTCCTTTATTTAAAGGTGCCCATGCTATCAAAGAAAGTTATGAGAGCGATATGAAAGTTGCGGGTGTTAGTGTGCATTGGGTTAGTGAAGAGCTTGATGGTGGTAAAATCATTGTTCAAAAGGCGTTTGAAAAAGCTAAACTAAGCTTTGAAGAATTTGAAGATAAAATTCATAAATTAGAGTATGAAATTTTACCTGCAACTATTGTTGAAATTTTTGAAAATGATTAATTTTTTATCATTATAATTACGCTTTTTATTTTAAGGAAGTTAAATGTTTGAGTGGATTTTTAGTGTGGATGCGTGGGTAGTGTTGCTTACGCTTACAGCTTTAGAGATTGTGCTAGGGATTGATAATATCATTTTCTTGGCTATTTTGGTTTCTAAATTACCACCAGAACATAGAGATAAGGGTAGAGTTTTAGGCCTTGCTTTTGCGATGATTACTAGAATTTTATTGTTATTGTCTTTGTTTTGGGTTATGAAGCTTGTCACACCTTTATTTAGTATATTAGGGAATGAAATTTCAGGTAGGGATTTGGTGCTTTTGCTTGGAGGATTGTTTTTGATAGTTAAATCTATCAAAGAAATCAAAGAAAGTATAACACATCAAGAGGAAAGTCAAAGTAATATAAAAATCAGCAATAAACTTTGGATTGTAGTTGCTGAAATAGCTGTGATAGATATAGTATTTTCTCTAGATAGTGTTATTACTGCTGTGGGTATTGCTCAAGATATAGAGATTATGATTATTGCTGTTATTATTGCAGTATTAGTAATGCTTTTTGCTTCTAAACCAATTGCAGATTTTGTAGAAAAATATCCAAGCATTAAAATTTTAGCTTTGGCATTTTTAATAATGATAGGTTTTGTTTTAGTATGTGAAAGTTTTGATATTCATATAGATAAGGCCTATATTTATGTAGCTATGGCCTTTTCTTTGGTAGTTGAAATTTTAAACATCATTTCACAAAAAAAGCAAACAAATAATTCTTAAAATATTTAGCATTTTTTTTATGCTAAATATTCTCATTTATCTTGACTTTTAATATTTTTTTATGTAGAATAACGCTTTATTTTTGTACATCGGGGTGTAGCGCAGTCTGGTTAGCGCACTTGGTTTGGGACCAAGGGGCCGAAGGTTCGAATCCTTTCACCCCGACCATTTTTATAAATGGTGAGTGTAGCTCAGTCGGTTAGAGCATCAGATTGTGGTCCTGAGGGTCGTGGGTTCGATTCCCATCACTCACCCCATCAGCGCTCGTAGCTCAACTGGATAGAGCGACAGACTTCGGATCTGTAGGTTATGGGTTCGATTCCTATCGGGCGCACCATAAGCCCATTGTTACTTTTATTTTTATGCGCTCATAGCTCAGCTGGATAGAGCAACGGCCTTCTAAGCCGTAGGTCAGAGGTTCGAATCCTCTTGAGCGTACCACTTTTGCGGATGTGGTGAAATTGGCAGACACGCCAGACTTAGGATCTGGTGCAGCAATGCGTGAAGGTTCAAGTCCTTTCATCCGCACCACCATGCTTTGAAGCTACTTTCTAAAATTTTTAAAAAACTCAGGGAGCGGTTTTGGTAGCGGTTTTTTTCTCAAAAATTAATTTTTAATACTCCATATTAAAATAATATAATTTATCATTATAATCTAAAAAAGAAATTGACTTTTATAAAAATATTTAAAAAAAGAATAAAATAAAAAATACATTTTACTTTTTTATATTCAATTGCTAATTCATTCTCTATTTCTTTTTTTTATTAAAAGAAGACAGTATAAACTAAATACATTATAATTTATTTATTTTATTCATAAGGCTTTAAAATTAGTTAAACCATTAAAACATATGAAATTTTATAATTATTAGTATTGGTAAAATAATGGTTTCTCAGCTTTTTCGGTTTTTTACTTTTAGGATTAAGCAAATATTATTTTATATACATCTTAATCTTTTTATCAAAAATATAAAAAAATTATTTTAATTTAAAATTATTATAAAATTATATCACTTAGTATTTTTAAGCTAGCGATTAGCTGGAGCTGCGATCCTTTTTATATTTTATTAAATTATAAGGAGGTAATCATGATTGATATTAAAATAAAAATTAATCTGATTTTATCTTTTTTATTTTTTATAAAAATGAAATTTATTTTAGTTGGATCGCTAGCTTAAAAATACTCTCATTTTTTCTTAAAATATATCTTCATTTTATTAAAGTTATAAAAAAATATCCAAAAAAATACAAGTTAATTTTTTCAAAAAATCTTACCTTTTTTTGTTTTGATAAAAAGTTTAGTAAAATGGAAATTTTAAGCTGCATTTTAAAGCTTTCTTTTTGGAGTTTTATAGATAAAATTTATAAAAAATAGCCCATTTTAAAACAATCACTACTCCATGCTAAGCAGATATACCATTTTCATTACCTTTAATATAAAAAAGTATATATTTCGTATATTTTGATAAATTTTTGGTGTATTTTTTATAGATTTTTATAAAATTTGTCATTTTTGTAAAAAATAATCGTACACCTATACATTACTTCGTAAGTATATATTATATGTTTTCGTTACCTTTAGTGTTTTTTTTGAGATTTGCTGTGTTTTTTTAAAAAATGAAAATGTTATGATTTTGTAATTTTTGTATGATAAAATATTATAAATTTTTGTTAAAAAAGGCAAGTTATTCTGTGTTTAAAAATATATTTTTCAAAAAAACTGTATCTGTTGATAATTCTAAAAATGAGATAAAACTAGATGAAGCTCCTACGCAAAACAAAAGTGATAGATTAGAAAAAATAATTCACACTTGGGTAGTAAATTGCACTAAATATTCTTTAAAAAATCCTTATGATACAAGACGCATTAACAGAAAAAATGGCTGTATCAAATTCGTCTTAAAAGTATTTAACAAAACTAAAAATGAAGGTGCTTTAATTGGCATTAGCTCTTCACTTTATGATAAATATAAAAATCTCTATAAATCAAAACTTGCTAGAGTAAAACAATCAAGTAAAATAAAAAGCTTACAAGAAAAATATCCTGATTTAGATATTATCAATGCTTATAAATATGCCATATTAAGCAATAAATGTGCTTTATTAAATGAAGATATTGAAGATTTTGAAAATATTATAAAGATTTTATTGCAATTAAATATCGCTAAAAACAAACAAAAACAAGCCTAAAATCAAAAATCTACTATAAAGCAATATCAACCTAGCATTAAATAATTAAAATCGATTTATGAGCTTGTTTTATTAGATTATGTCAAGGAAGTGGTGTTTAGTTATTATTTGTGTAATTTTGGCAAGCTCGAACGGATCTTACTTGCCGTGACGATAGCGTATTATATCGATAATTTTCTAAAAATTTAATTAATTTCTGAGTAGAACTTTTAAAGATTTTTGCGTAAAAGTTATGAAATTTTTTAGTTTTATATTGGAGTTTACTGCTTGTTTGCTCAAGGCATAATTAACAAAATTTTCATATTCTCTTGCTATGTAGTTTTTTTTCTTGATGTTTTTGCATATTTCTGAAAATAAATTAATTACTTCTAAAAAATCAACAATTAATGCGTTTTGAAGCATTTCTTCTAGGGTATATGTATCTTCTTTTGTTGTTATATTTTTTCGATATGGACTGATTTTTTTAAGTAAATATTTTCTTTTTTCGTTTACAGTATTATCTATCCTTATTAGTATTGAATTGTTATGCGCGGATAGATTTCTTAGCCATCTAATGCTTTCAAAAGTCCAATTTGAAAATGTTTTATATATAGAAAAACTCTCATTGCTTTTTATGCAAAATGTGTAAAATTTGATAAAGTCATTAAAGGTTAGAATTTCTACAAATACCCATATTGGTATTTCATCAGAATAATGTTTTAAAATATCATATAACCCACCACTCTTTCCTTGAGTGATTTTCTCTTTATATTTTTTAAGTAGTATTTTTGTATTCAAACCTTCTTCTGATTTTAAAAAGCTATCTACTAATTCATAACCATCGTTTTCTGCTTGACTTATTTTATATAAAAATAATGTTTTTACCAAGTGTTCTGTATCGAGCGTAATTTTTAAGAGAAAATTTCTAAAAGCCATATCTATTTTTGATATTTCATAGATATAAGAAAACTCTAATTTATCATATTTATCTGATTGTGTTTTTGGATAAATTTTTGCGTATGATTTTAATTTAAAATAATAAGTTTTATGGCTTAAAATTTTTTTAGCTAAAGTTTCATCGATGATATTAAATACAATACCCTTGTTTTTCATATGTTCAATTTGTTCATCAATATTTAATTTTCCTTTTTTATTCATGCAGCTTTATTCCTAAAAATATATAACTAAAGTTGTTTGTTATTAAAACCATATTTTTCTTCTCTTTTTTTAAATGCTTCTTTTCCTCCTTCAAGCTTTAATAATTTTGATCTAAAATCAATATCTTCTATAGCAAATAAATTTGCTTTTGTTTTATTATCGTTATTTTCTAGTTCGATAATTAATTCTGCATCTGCATTTAATACAAAATTTGCATTATGCGTAGCAAATATTATTTGTCTATGCATTTTTATTTTTTTTATTAGATCTACTAAATAGTTTGCGATTAATGAGCTATCAAGGTGAGTTTCAGGTTCATCAATAATAATTGGATTATTTCCTAATGATACTAAAATGATAATAGCTGCAGTGCATCTTTGTCCAAATGATACATTATTGAGACTTTTATTATCATATGTAACTTCTAAATTCTTGTTTTTACTAATATTTCTGATGGTTTTTGCAATTACCAATTGATATATTTGAAAAAATATTTTTTTACTGAAAATTTCACTTAATAATTTAGCTGTCTGGGTATTTTTGCTTTTAAGGAACTCATCTATATCTTTTTTAAACTCGTAGTGTTGTTTACATTCATATACTTTTTTTATGGTTAGTTCTTTAAGATAATTTTTAAATGTACTTTTATCTTTAATTTCAATTTCTTTAAAAAGTTTAATTTTCTCTATAAAATATTCTATGGCAGTGTCAGAAAAATCATCTATGTTAGATATTGGATATTGAATTTTTATATTTTTTAGTTCATCTTTATTGTTTTCGGATATTTCTTCAAATTTTTCATTAACAATATTTAGTTGTTTAGTGATAATGCTTTCGAAATTTTTAATTTTTTCATCAATATCATTGTGCGAGAAAGATTTTATTTCTTCTTTTATCTTTTTTATTTCTTCTTTTATCTTTTTTATTTCTTCTTTGATGTTTTCTATTTTAGAGGTTGCAATTTGAACATCATTGATGTTTTCCTCCGTTAAACCTTTGCTCTCTAAGTAGTTTTTAATTTTTCTTATATATGTTTCTTTTTCACTCTCTAGGCTGTTTATATTTTCTTCACTATCTTTATATTTTTCACCTGTATCGCTTGTGGCTAGCTCACGAATCTTTGTATATAAATCATTATAATAAGAATCATAACTATTTTCAATTTTAATAATATGATGTTTAGTTGCAATATCATTTAGACTGTTAAGCAGTTTATTCACTCTGTCTCTAGAATTTAGTAGTTTTATAAGTTTTTGTTCTATTGTTTGGATTTTTTCTTTGCTTGATAAATACTCATGGTCATCAAAAGAACGGACAATATGTTCTAGTTTTTTTAATTCCTTGCAGTGGTTTTTTAGTCGAATATGTAAACTAATTCTATTTTTTAAATTATCTATTTGATTTTCAAATACTTGAAGTTCTTTTGTAATGGCATCTTCGGTTTCTATTAATAAGTTATTTGTATTTTTATTTAATCTGTTAAATATTGCTTTGGTGAATTCTTTTGAGTTTTTTGCAAATTCTTCAATTTTGTTTTGTGCTAAAAATTCTATATTTTCTATTTCTTCTGGAGAAAACAAAACTTTAGAATTAATTTCTTTGGGATTAAGTTCGTTGAAAAATTTTTCATCTAATTTGTTTATTTTAGCTGCTATTAGGTTGAGTAAAGTGCTTTTTCCGCTACCTCTTCCACCTATAATACAAGTCAAATAGGGGCTAAAATAAATAATTTCTTTAAAATCTGCAAAGCAGAATTTATCGTTACCCCATTTGGTATTTTCATCAAATTTTAATTCTACACTTTCAATTTTGTGTATTGCTTTTGGAGGTTCATTTTTTTCAATAAAAACTCTTGATGGTTCGTATAATATTTGTCTTAGTCCTTCAAAAGTAGGTTTTGCTTTTATCCAAGTAAATTTTTTACCTATTGTATTTAAGTCATGAGCATCACTACTTTGCAAGACTCGTTTTCCATAAGATTCCCAATGTTCTACATCATCTTTTAATGCTTCCAATTTGTTTGTTGAGTGAATTAAAAAATGAGTATATTTATTTATTTTTTTATAGTTTGCACTACTTCTTGCGTTTCCGTGTCCTCTTGATAAAAATCCAAGCAAATAGCTATTTTTTATATTTAAAGATTCATCGTTTAAATGTTTTATTAGTTCATCAAAATTTACAACAGCTTTAGCATAATCATTTTGCGAGTCTAAATCACTTAATTTTTTTTTAACTCCATCTACATGGACATTCACATTTGCCAAAAATTTAATAATGTGTTCTTCATTCAGACAGTCAGAAAAAATAATATGCAAATCTAAACATTGATTTTCTTTATTTAGATAATCCAGTCTAAGTTCTAAATTTAAAAAAGCACTTATATTTTTATTTTTTAACTTTTTTTGTAATTCATAATCTCCTTTTTTGAAGTTAAAATAATTAGTCAGTCCAACACATGAAATTTGTTTGCTGATTATTTCATTAATAAAACTATCATCGCTACAATTATAATTATTGTTCATATTGCTATATGGCGTATGAACATGTAAATCCCATTTGAGCCAAGTAGAACCAATATTATTTGTTAACATGTTAATTTTCCTCGATCGAATACGGTAGTTCTAAAACATTAATACTAGCTATACTATTTCCAGCTATTCCCTTTATAGAGCCATACATATTTATAGAATTTTCTAGTACTTGTTCTAGTTGCTTTTCTCTTTGTTTCCAGATTCTTTGTATAGATCTTTTTTCGCTTTCTAAGTCTTTTTGCATTTGCGTAAATCCTTCTACTATAGTCTCAATTTGCATCTTAAATTCTGTACTAGTAAGATATTTGTAAAGTAAACTCATCTTATCAGTTTTATTTTCTTGTGATTTTTTTGCTTGGTTTATTTTGATAATACTATCTCGAATAACAGAAGACAAAGCTTTAAATTCTTCGTAAGTGCATACCCATATGCCATCAATCAATCCCATTCTATCCAGCTCCTTTGGTAATACCTCTGTAACAAGTATTCCTGCATCAGCTCCTTTGTTAATTATATCTGTTTTAAATTTTCCTATCCATTCTCGCTTAAATTCTTTTGTTCTTTTGCTCTCGTAGTATATTTTTCCACAATTTTGTACTTCTCTAGTATGTATGATTTGTATACAATCTCCACCTTTTGCTCCTTTAGCTATCTCTTCGATAGTATCGAAAGGATATTTATTTTTCAAAAATTCTTCAATGGCTAATTCTTGAATTTCTCCTTGTAACTGTTGAGAGCCTTGTTCCATTTTTCTTTGGGCTTCTTGCAGTTGCTTTTTTAGTTGCTCCAGTTTTTCTTCCTGTTCTCGAAATTTTAATTCATTTTTTTCGTCAACTGTTTTTTGTATTTTGATTTTTTCTTCTTGTAGTAATTTAGAAAATTTTATTTCATTTTCAGCTTGTATTTTTGCTTCTACTTCTTCTTTTTCACGTTTAAGTTTTTCAATTTCAGCTTTGCTTTTGTTTAGTTCTTTAACTTGATTGGATTTTTCTGTAAGCTCTTTTTGTAGCAAATCAAGCATTTCTTTGTAATCATCATTTATTTCCTTTCGAATACTATCTGCCAATTTTTGCTTTTCTTGTTTTAAAAGATTTTTTGCTTCTTTTGAAATTTCTTCATCGATTCTTTCTTTTTGTTTTTTGATATTTTCTTTTTCTTGATCTAGAAGCTCAAAAGCTTTTTTGTATTCTGCTTTTTGTCTTTCCATATCCTCTTCAATTTTTTTTCTTTCTAGCTGATTTTTTTGTGAAATTTCAGATTCCAATTGACGATAAAGTATTTCATTTACATTTATATTGTTGCCACATTGAGGGCATTTAATGCTAGCTTTTTCGGACATATAAACTCCTAAGATTATATATTTTAATTTACTTTATATTTATATTATAATATAATACTGATTGTTAAAAAAATCTTATTTTGCTTATATTTGTTTTTAATCACAATGTTATATAATAAACTATAAATAATTAAAAAGGAAATAAATGCTAAAAGATAAATTATTGCAAGATTTAGAAGAACATTTTGAAACTTTAGGACAAGTTAGAAATTTAGCACAAAATTATGATGAGAAATTATTTGATTATCTTTTAGAAGAAAGTAAATATAAAGAAGAATTTAAAAGTAGATTTTTTATTTTTAGCAAAAAAACTTTGGTTTTTAAGCTTAATGATTTTTTGAATTTTTTAGATCTTAGAAGCTTAGGTGGTAGTTTTACAAGCTATGCTAACAAAATAGGACTTGCAAATAAAACAAAATCTCTTTTAAAAACAAATAACGAAGTGGTGTTAAATTTTGCTTTTAAAGATGGTGTTATAAAAGGCGGACAAAGCAAAGATGATGAAACTCAAAATGAAATATTTTTCAATGAAATACTGGCTCGTGATGAAATAGATGTGTTATTTGATAAAAAAGCTTTGCAGAATTTTGAATTAATAGGCGAAAATAAAAATCTACAAGAATATTTAAAAGATAATCCAAATTTACTCATAAAAGGCAATAACTTACTAGCATTGCATTCTTTAAAAAAACTCTATGCAAATAAAGTAAAATTAATCTACATTGATCCACCTTATAATACAGGCAATGATAGTTTTAATTATAATGATAAATTTAATCATTCTACATGGCTTACTTTTATGAAAAATCGTCTTGAAGTAGCAAGTGAATTTTTAAGAGATGATGGTGTGATTTTTGTGCAATGTGATGATAATGAACAAGCTTATTTAAAAGTGCTTATGGATGAGATTTTTGGAAGAGAGAATTTTGAAAGTTGTATCACACATATTGTTAAGCCTGAGGGAAGAATGTATGGAAATGTCGCAAAAACACACGAATATATTTTAGTTTATGCAAAACAGGCTGCATTTTTAGAATTAAATGAAATTGAGAAAAAAGGACATAGTTTTGATTTTCAAGATGAATTTGGTGGATTTAATTTAAAAAATTTAGAAAATGGAAATTTTAGGGCATTTAACTCAAAAAATCGTCAAAATTTAAGATATCCTTTATATATTGATTTATCATCAAAAGATAAGTTTGATTTGTTAAAGGTGTATGTTGAAAATAAAGATAATAAATACATAAAAGTTTTACCTAGACTTGTAGATAACTTTGAGTGTGTTTGGCGTTGGAGTAAGGATAAGTGTAAAAATGAAATATATGATTTGTGTGCTAGGAAAAGCAATAATGGGGAATATTTAATTTTTCAAAAAGTTAGAAAAACTACTACAAAAGTAAAGAGTATTTTTTATGAAACAGAAATGATAACACAAAAAGGAACGCAAGAAATCAAAGCTCTTTTCTTAGGGCAACAGAGTGCATGGGATTTTAGGGATAAAAGGGGGGATAAGGGGGACGCTTTGCAAGTAGAACACCTTATCCCCCTTGATAAAGAAAAAGATAATTTGAAAGAAAATCCAAAAGTAGAGCTTTTTAGCACTCCCAAACCTGAAGCCTTGCTTCAAAGAATAATTGAAATTTCCACCAACGAAAATGACATAGTAATGGACTTTTTTGCAGGAAGTGGCACCACTTTAGCTGTAGCTCATAAAATGAAACGCAAGTGGATAGGTATAGAGCAAATGGATTATATAGAAACTATCACAAAAGAAAGACTTAAAAAAGTCATAGAAGGTGAGCAAGGTGGTATCAGCAAAGCAGTAAATTGGCAAGGTGGTGGAAGTTTTATTTATGCTGAACTTATGCCTTTAAATGCAGTTTATAAAGAAAAAATACAAAATTTAAATGATGAAAAAGAACTAGATAATATTTATCAAGAGTTAAAAACTAAAGCTTTTTTAGATTATAGAGTAGATATAAATGAAATCTTAAAAGATAAAGAATTTGAAAATTTAGACTTAGAAAGCAAAAAAGAAATTTTAAAGCTTGTTTTAGATTCTAATATGGATTATGTTTTATATGGTGATATAAAAGATGAAGATTATGCTATATCTGAAGAAATAATAAAACTTAATGAAATACTTTATGGTGATGAAAATGTTTAATAAAAAATTACATGAGCTTTTACAGGATGAATTTGGAAAAAGAGGTATAGAGCAAATAGAAATTCCTTTTTATGTAAAAGATAATTTATCAAAAGAATTAAGAATTTATCAAGAAAAAGCTCTAAAGTATTATTATGCAAATTCTGATAGCATAAAACAAAGACACTTAATGTTTAACATGGCAACAGGAAGTGGAAAAACACTTATAATGGCTGCTTTAATGTTAGATTGTTATAAAAAAGGATATAGAAATTTTATCTTTTTTGTAAATTCTACTTCTATTTTAGAAAAAACAAAAGCAAATTTTGCCAACAAATACTCAAGCAAATATCTTTTTAAAGATATTAATATAGATTCTAAAAATATAGAAATTAACATTATCAATAATCTTTTTGAAAGTAAAGATGATTGTATAAATATATATTTTACCACCATACAAGCCCTGTTTTCTCTTTTTAAAAATGAAAGGGAAAATTCTTTAAGTTTTGAAGATTTAAAAGACAAAAAGCTTGTATTTTTAGCTGATGAAGCTCATCATTTAAATAGTGATACTAAAAATAAAAATGAAAATGAACTTAAAGAAGGTTGGGAAGCTATTATAAAAAGAGCCTATGAAAGTAATAATGAAAATTTATTATTTGAATTTAGTGCTACTATTCCACAAGAATTCAATGTTTTGGAAAAATATCAAGATAAAATCATTTATGAATACACCTTAAGAGAATTTTGTAAAGATGGATATTCTAAGCGTATATTTTTAGTTAAGTATGACAATGATAGTTTAGAATATAGATTTTTAGGAGCTGTGCTTTGTAGTCTTTATAGAGAGTTGTTGGCTCAAAAATATAACATTGTTTTAAAACCTGTTGTTTTATTTAAGAGTGAATCTATAAAAGAATCTATGCAAAATCAAGAAAAATTTATAGATTTTATAGATAATTTAGAAAGCTTGCATATAGAAGATTTTTATAAAAATATAAACAAAGAAAGTGATCTTTTAAATAAAAGCTTAGAGTTTTTTAAAAGAGAATATCAAAATACTTATGCAAAAACTATTGTAAATTTTTTGAAAAATAATTTTAAAACGCTTTATATGTTAAACACAAATGATGATAAAGCGCTAGAGAAAAATCAAATTTTACTTAATAGCTTAGAGGAAAAAGACAATCAAATAAGAGTTATTTTTTGCGTTGATAAACTTAATGAAGGATGGGATGTTTTAAATCTTTTTGATATAGTTAGACTTGGAAATAAAAAGGCAAGTAAAACAATAACCACAAAGGAAGCACAACTTATAGGAAGAGGTGCTAGATATTATCCTTTCAAAAGCGATTTGTTTGATTTTGATGATGAGCTTAAATTTAAAAGAAAGTATGATAGTGATCTTGAAAATGAGTTAAATGCTTTAGAGAAATTAACTTATCATACTAGAAATGATGTTGAGTTTATTAAGCAACTCAATGAAAGTATGAATAAAGAAGGATTATTATTTGAGGAGGAAAAAACACGCATAGATTTAATAGTCAATGAAAAAATAAAAGAGATTATTAAAAATAACAAAATTTATTACGCTAATAATAAAAGAATCAAAAAACGTGATTTGAAAAATTTTTACATTACAAGAATAGAGATGGAGCAAAAAATAAAAGGTTTGCAAATTCCTTATTTTTCAAATTCTATAAAAGAAAGTGAGGAGAAATTTGAAGAAATCAAAGAAGAATATGATCTTCAAAAACCATCTGCTCTTAATCATATAGATAGCATATACTTTTTAAAGGCGATGAATATATTAGGACTTGATTTTAATAAAATCAATGAAAATTTTGCTTTTAAAAGTAAAAAAGATTTTATAGAAAATTGTTTGAAAGATATAGTTGTTTGTTTTTCAAAACGACAAGAGTTTAATCAAATAAACAATCTTGAAATAGCCAAATATATTTTAGAAAATTTTAAATCGCTAAAGCAAGGCATAAAGCAAGAATACGAAGTAAGTGAGTTTATAACTCATGAATTTAATATAGGTAATAAGGTAGTATTTAAAAATAAAGAGAATTTCGAGGAAATGAATTTTGAGTGGCTTTATCACAAAACTTTTTGTTTTGATAGTAAATTAGAAAAAGATTTTTTAATTTTTATAGAAGAATACAAAGATGAAATTGATAGTGTTTTTTCCGACTGGTTTATTATAAGAAATGAAGGATTTGAAGAATTTAAAATTTATGACAATAGAAAAGATGAAGTAACTTATGCTATGGGGTTTGAACCTGATTTTATTTTTTTTGGTAAGAAAAATAAAGATGATGGTAATTTTTTAAGTATACAATGTTTTATAGAAACAAAAGGGGAGCATTTAGCAATAGCAAAAGATACTTGGAAGGAAGAATTTTTAGAGGCTTTAAAAGGAAAAATAATAACCACTAAAGATGATAAAAAATTAACTCTTCAATCCTTGCCGTTTTTTATAAACAAAGATTTAAAGATGAATGATAAATTTGTTAGTAGTTTTAAGGAATTTTTGAATACATAAAAGTCACTATTTTTAAAATTTAAACATTAGAATTTTTATTCTATTGTTTAAATTTGCTTGTTTTAATTTTTCCGAGATAATTTGAAATAGATCTTACAACTTATAATTATATTGTACCAAGGAAATCATGAGTGTGATTTTATTTATCGTTAGTTAGAAAGAGTATAAAATCAGCAGTGTTTTCTTAGAATAGTATTGTCTTTTTGTAATTTTTACTTTAATGATATAGCTATTAGAACAATATAATAGTGTTTAAAACAATATTATAAAAATTCTGCTTCTTTTTTTATATTGTGATTATATACAGATTAATCAATAATATCTGAAATTGGTTTTTTAGCTAAAACAATTTAAATATTTATGAGTAAGTTTGTTTTGTCTTTTTTTACAATTTTGGTTTAATTTATATAATTGATCTTCCTCAAATCCATCATTTATTCCTGCTTCAGCAAGTTCTAATTGTTCTTTGTGAAATTCTTCATCATCTTTAAAAGCCTCAAAACTTTTTATCCATAATGCTTTTCTCTGGTTTATATATTCTTCGTTTTTAAACATATCTATCCTTTTGTTTTATTATTTAATTTTGCTTATTTTAATTTTTCTAAGATAATTTCAAAAGTATTTTCGCTTACACCCATTAAAAATCCTAAGCTAATAATATAAAGAATATATCAAAAATAGACTTTATAACTTATAAACATTTTTCTGTAAATATATTATTTAAACTATTCTTAGTAGAAATTTGTAGATTTCGCAAATATCAAGAATATCAACAAAGTAACTATGGATATAATACAAAGTTGATAAAAGCTAGATCTTTGAAATATTATAATTAAAAAATAATATTGTATTTTTAAAGTTGATTAGATAATATATTAATTTAATAATTTTTATAACAAAAAAAGGAAATAAAATGGGACAATATATTGTATTAGCCTTTGCAATAGCAGTTGCTATATTTGTGACATTTTATGACTTTGATAAAGATAAAAAAATCGATAATAATAAAAAATAATTGATTTTGATATTTTATTATTAGAAGCATGTTTATATCTTTTAGCTTTTATTTTTTATTGCAAAATAACAATATAAATAAAAATTTAAAAAGCATTATTTATAAAAATACCTGCAAAAGTAATCTTAAGATTCATAGAATCTATTGGCGTAGGATTATTTATAAATAGTCTTTATGGTTTGCAAATGGGCGATAGTTGCACCATCATCGATCTTTCTTAAAGATTGATCTTTTTTTGAAAGAAAATAAGAGAGAATGGATGGTTATAATATAGCTATTTTAATTTGGTGCTATCACTCTTATTTTTGGCACATTGGTTTTAACAGCTCATTATTTTAACGATAAATATACTAATGAAAGAAAAAGTTAGTCTTTAGCTTTTAACACACTCTATAAGTTGGGAGTAATAAAACAGAAATAAAATATTGTCTTAGTGTTGCAACTAAATATGGTCTAGATCCTTTCTTACGCCAAGTATTTTTTGTTCCTCGTAGGGCAAAAGTTACAAAAAATGGTAAATATGTGTGGGTTGAAAAATAGAACCTTTAGTGGGTAGAGATGGCTTTTTAGCTATTGCTCGCAAAAGCGGAAAATTTGGTGGTATTCGTTCTTATAGCGAGATTAAAAACTATCCAAAATTAGTGAATAATCAATGGCAATACGCTCAAGATTTGGTTGCAATTTGTGAAGTTTATAGAACTGTTGGCGATAAACCTTTTATAGTTGAAGTTGCATATAGTGAATATGCGCAAAAAACATTGAAAATGCCTACAATCTAGTATAAAATATAAAACAGCTTAATATAAGTTAAATACAAAAGCTTGATATATAGAATAAATAACCTATCACAAATTGTGTTATAATGACAAAGGATTAAATATGCAAGGAAATATTATGGCCCAGCAAAAAGAGTATATACTTAATGAAGGTTTTAAAGCTTTATTAGAAAGTATTTTTTCTAATCCTGAACAATCACAAAAATTAATTAAAGCTTTTGAAGAGCTTGTTAATGGTAGAGCAACTACTCAAAGATTGAATTTTGAAAATCTTAAAAATCAAACTATAGAAGAAATAAGACAAGAGCTTGTAAGTAAAGATTTATTTCAATCAGAGATTAAAAGATTGGAAAGTTTAATTTATTCTGAAGTTGCAAGACTAGAAGGAATTATTAACACCAAAATAGCTGAAATTAAAACTGAAATAGCTGAAATTAAAACTGAAATAGCTGAAATTAAAACTGAATTCTCAGAACAAATTTCTAGCGCTAAGCAAAAAGCACTTTATTGGCTTTTAGGTACTGCAGTAGCAACTACAGTAACTATACTTTCAAGCGTTTGGATTATGATGAATTTTATGCTAGAAAGCTTAAAATAAAAATTATTTAAAGTTTTTACTATATCTTGTTGATATATATTTTATAGTTAGGATAACATAGTTATCCTATGAATTTAAGTAATGTTTTTCATATAATCATAAATTAAAGCTGTTCGACTAATAATAAAATTCTCAAAATCATCATTTAATAAATATTCAACCATATCTTTTGTTATAAAATGTGTTTCTAAATCTTTAAAAAATTGTTCTTGTTGATTATCTTGTATTTTTTTATTTAGCAACTCTTTTATATATGTGCTTGGATTTTTATTATTGATTTTATTATTAGATTCTTTTGTAATAAGTGCTATATTTGCTATATTATTAATTATATTATCATTAGATGAGATAAAATTTTTAGATATCTCTTTTCCTATATTAGAATTTATAGGAAAAATATGATGTTCTTCTAAAAAAATTTTTTTAGTTCCATCTTTTGAAGGTATAATTCCTGAGTAAAAATCTCTAGGTTGTTTGCTTTTAAATAATACAATCATTGTTTTATATATCTGTTCAGATTTTTTATTATAATAACAGTTAAAGATATTTGAAATACTATTTTGCTGTTTGATGTATTCAAAACTTCTTGAATTATCTGCTTTCATCAATAATAAAGCATTATCTAGAGAGTTTTCATTTTCCACAACTCTTTTAAAATCTCTTTCTATTCTTTCGTTTTGCGAACCAGGGTATCTGTTAAAAATAATTGTATTCCAATACCATTTTTTTAGAAAATCTCTATATTTAACATCTGTCTCTTTTTCTGAAAATTTAGTCAGAAAAGCTGTAACAAATTTAGCAATTGGTTGATACTTGTTTTGTTCTTCTATATCTATATAAAAATCTTTTTCCATAATTTCGGTAAGTCTTTTTAATATAAAGTGCAAGTGTTTAATATTGTTAATAAATTCATCTGTTGTTATTTTCAGTACTTCTTTGGCTTTAAATTTTTGATTTATAATAATCATAATTAAATATAAAATTGTTCCTTCATCAAAATTCTTTTGTTCCCTTAAATCTTCTATTTTTTCTAAATTTTTAAAATAATTATTATCAATGCTTTTTAGATTAGAAGTAATCATTTTAAAAAAACTTCTTAAGTCAAAATAACCTTCGTTGTATTTTTTATATGTTTTTGCAACCATAATGTCAAATATGGAAAGTTTAGTATTTTTTGTATTGATTCTTTCAAATACCTCCAAAACGGCATTTAAATCCCCTTTTTGTTCTATATCTACGACTTTTCTATTTAAAATTTTTTCTTTTAAAATATTTAATTTTTGAGTATATTCATATAAAATTCTATATTTACTATCATCATTTGGTAAATATAAAGCTTGTTCTAGTTGCTGTTGGTTTAAAAACACATGTTTCAACTTGATAAATCTTATGCCAAATTTATTTATTAGCTGATTATTGTGTTCTAAATCCATTAACTTGTAATGTTGCTCTGTTCCTTCTGCGTAAATTATTTCATCATCAAAGATCCATCTTTCTTCTGCTTCATCTCCTTCGTATGCACTATCCCAATACAGATTTATAGGTTTTGATTTTGTTTTGTTATTTCCTTTAAATATTTCTTTATCAGTGAAAGCGTAAGTTAATGCTGTGGTTCGTTGTTGCCCATCTAATAAGTATGTTATTTCATCATTTTCATTTTGTCTATCAGGAATTTTAATATCTTTTATACTTCCGCCAACTCTTCTTCTTGCAAGTTCATTTTTTCCTTTCCAAGATAAAATACTACTAATTGTGTAGTTGTGGAACAAACTATCGATGAGTAACCTTATTTGATTGTTATCCCATACAAATGGTCGTTGAAATTCTGGTAGCCAAATTTTTTCAGCAAATGCTTCTTTGATTAAGTCTTCAATTTTCTTATCTTCATTTATTATCATAATTTAATCCTTGTATTTGTTTAATTTATAATAGCATTGTTTTTAATTATTCTGGCTTAAAACCTATTATTTTTGCCATTATACCCCTATAGCTTTCAAAACTATTCATTGCTTGCATATTGCTAACTCTAAGAAGTCTAACTTTGTGATCTTGTTTGTAAAAAACTTTAAAAACACAACCACTTTCTTTATGTTTTACCATATCATCTAAACCACATTTTTCTATAAACTTATAATCTTTAGCAAAAACTTCATTTTCTACATCAAATAAATCTTGAGAATAGCCATTAGGATTAGCTGGATCATAAGTATAAGAACTTACTACACATTCTCTCATAGCTTTTTGTATTTCTTCTTGGGATAATTTTTCCATTTTACTTCCTTTTTTATATTGTGAGAGCTTATTTTAATTTTTATATTCTTTTAAAACTTTAATTCTCTATTTTACACATAGTTTTTTCATACTTATCAAAATTTTAAAGGTTTCATATTCTCTATTTTTCATTTTTTATAAAGCTTTTTGTTTTTTCTCTTCTAGAAATATTTTTTTAAAACTATTTATTTTTTCTTATGTTTTTTGATTGATTTTTAGTGATTTCTTTCATTGTTTTTCTTAATCTATTAATAAAATTAATATATTCTTAATTTTAAATATCTTTTAAATACTTTTAAGTTTTTGAATATTTATAAAAATTTATTTATCAAAGAGAATATATAAGATATTCATTCCTCTTTATCTTACAACAAAATATTATCTTTTTTGCATCTAGTTAATAATATATTACTCCAAAGAGGTCTTCTTTTAATATCCCTTTTGATTTTAACCATTCTATATTTTCTAATATATTTTTTTTGTCATATAAATATGGATATTTTTTTGGATATTTTTCTAAAAAAAACATCACTATATCATTTGCCGACATTTTATTATGCATCATTAATATATGCAATATGGTTGCTACAACTTCTAGTTGTTTTATATCTTTCATACTGTTACAAAATTCACTAACTAAAGGAATATAATCTTTAAATTTTTCTATTTTCTCAATATTTTTTTCGCTGACAATTTCTTTAAGCATAAGATTTGCAATTTTTTCACCATCTTTTTTTGTTTTTTTGCAACCATGAAATTCAAAGTACTCAGCTACAGTTTTTCGAACTATTTCTACAGGATAAGAATATGGCCCAAAGTTAAAAGGTTCAAATTTAAAAAATTCTCTTTTTGAGAAGAAATTAAGAAAAAACATTGCTTTTTGTATTATAAGTTCTTTATGGAACTTTGATTCACTTTTAATTTTTAATTTGTTCATTATTTCAAGGAATATATAATGAGATGCTGAAATTTTAGGAGAAATTGTTATTTTATGTGATGATTGGAAATTATTTATGGGTTTATATATTAAAATACTTATATCGTTTGATAAATCAGATAAATAAGTTTCAATTAAAGGTTTTACATTTTCCCAATGAAGACCTCCGTTACCACAGCCAAGAGGAGGTATGGCTATGGAATTAATATTCCTTTGAATTATCTCATTTTTTAATGAATTTAAACCAGATTCTATATATTCAATTTTTGATTTTTCTTTCCAATTCGCCTTAGTTGGAAAGTTGATAATTGTTTTACCGTTTTCTTCAAATACAAAAACTTTTCCTATATCTATTTCTTTATTTTTGCAAGCTTTAGCATAAGTTTCATAATTCAATGGAAATTTTTTTTTAAACTGATATGCAATGCCTTTACCCATAAATCCGTTAAGATTAACAGTATTTACGAGTGCTTGTTGTTTTGAATTTAGCAAATCTCCTATTGTATACTTAATATTACTCATTTTTGTTTTTACTATTTTCCGCCATTAAAAAATCTTTTGCATCTATATAAAACTTGCCATTTAACTCTTTTTTTATTTTTTCAAATTTATTAACTTCACTAGAAGGAATCCATATGCTTTGAATATTCTCATGTGTTATAGTTTCTGGATATAAAGCTTCGCTCATGCACATTTGTTTACAAGCTTCATCAGTATAGTTTCTTTCTTCCATTAATTCCCAATTTATTTTATCAAAACCCTTATCCCAATCATAAAGCTTATTTGAGTCTCTATCTATTAAGTCATTTATTTTTAAACCACCCAAAATCATACTGTTTAAAACTGGAATATTTAAAGGATGTCCAACTATTATTTTACAATCATTTTTTATGACTTCTCTACTAACACAAATATATGCAAAGTCTTTATCAGGATAGGCTTTTCTTACACTTCCATCATAGGGTCCATTGGATATAAAATGAAAAGGAACATAATCAGTAAGTTTCATTTTACTTCTTTTGTTGATAATATCAGAATTTGCTGTATCTATAAATTTTTCTTTATCAAGGTTACTTCTTGGTTTTAAACCATTTCTAATTATACTTTCTAAATTTTCTAATGGTGTTAGATGATATAAAAGCTTCCCATCTTTAATATTTACTCTTTTAATTTTTTCTGGTATATTATTCACATTTAACCTTTTAACCCTCCTTATTTTCTGATATTATATCCAAAAGATATAAAAAAGAAATATAAAATTTCATTTTAGTAGATTACTCATTCTATATTATTTATCATAAACACTAAATAATAACCAAACAATAATCGCCAGATAATTCAAAAATTATTTTATATTTTAATTTATTTAATTAATATAGATAATAAAATAGTAAGCTCAATAAGCACTTAATTATATCAATATGTATATTCTTTGTTATACAAAATATAAATTAATAGAAACTATAAGTATCAATTTTTACTACTACTGCAAATTTTATAATATCTTATATATTATATTTTAACCAAATTTCTATTGATAATATTCAATTCTTCTTCAATAATTTTTAACACTTTTTCCTTTAAATCATTAAATAAAATTTGAATTTCTAAATCATCTAAATTACTCAATACCCAAGACACAAGTCTATCCATATCATCTTTTTTAAGTGCTAATAAATGCTTTATTTCTATTTTTTTAGGCAAGGTAAAATCTGATATTATGTCTATAAAATCTTGTTTATTTTTTGGAGTGTTTTCTATTTTATTAATATACAAAATAAAATAATATAGAAGAACTAACATTCTTTCTCCATTTCCATTCCAAGCTTCTGAAAATTTCTGAATAAAAGTTTTTCCTTTTACTGTCCTAACAAGAGAAGTTATTTTTTTAATTCTTAAATTTTTTAAAATTTCTTGCATAGATTCTTCATAGCCTAGCTCCAAACACAATCTATTGATATGTTTTTTGCATTCATTTTCTTTATAATCTTGCGCTCCAAATATTAATTCATCTGAACTAAATCCAAATTTCTTACACAATATTTCAATAATATCTATACTAGGTTTTGAGGCATTTGTTTCCCAAAGACTAATGGTTGATTGTTGTACATTTAAAATTTCAGCTAAGTCTTTTTGCGTAATATTATTTTCTTTTCTAAGAGATTTTAGATTTTCTCCAAACATCAGCACTCCTTTTAAATATTACAAAATTATAACATAAAAATTAAAAAATAATGTATAATATCAAAAAAAAATATAAGGATAAAAATGGAATTTGAAAAATATATTGTAAAATCAATAGATTTTCAAACTTTAAATCCTCAGGAATGGTTTATCAAAAATTTAATACCCAAGCGTTCTTTGGGTGTTCTATATGGCTCTAGTGGTTCTGGAAAAACACTAATAGCCATTTATTTAATAAAAAATATATTAAAAGATCATAATATTAAAATTTCATATATCAATGCGGACATGGATCTTTTAAATTTAAAAAATTATGGTATTGATGAATTAAAGAATAATTTTAAAGAAAAATTCGAATGCTTAAATATAGTTGGATGTGACAATAAATATCAAATCTATAAGGATTATCTAGAAAGTTTTTCAAAAACTAACTTGAATAATATTTTTATAGTCGATTCTTTTAACTCTATTTATCCAAAAATAGGTAATTTGCTAAATTTAAATGTTCTATATAAAATAGAACAAAAACTTAGAAGCAGAGGAGCTACATTTTTATTTATACATCATACAAACAAAAAGGGAATTTTTGGCGATTCTCAACAAATAGTAGATTATGCTGATTATACTTTTCAATGTTTTTCAAATTTAGAAAAAAAATCTATTTTGTTGGTACCAAAGAAATCAAGCAGATATGAATCATTAAAAGACAAAGCTTTTCTCTTTGATGGATTAAAAATTATTGGAACAACAGAAGTCGAAGAGATGATATTGAGTGAATTTGAAAGTAAATTTATTGATTTGGTTTTTGAAATTTTAAAAATAGGAACTATAAAACAAAATGAACTAATAGATATTGTTTATAGAGATAGAAGAACCCGTTTTGGAAAAAATAGAATTAGAATTCTATTACAAAAGCATGCTAAAAATCCTAATGGAAAATGGTGTATGAAACAAGAACCTTGTGACAATAATTCTATTTATTACTATCTTAGAAAAAATAAAAATGAGGAAAAATAATGGATATGGATAATATAGTAATTTGCAAAGCTAGTGATCTTGAAGATATTTTTAAAAAGATTTTAAAAGAAAATGAATTAATCAAGAATAAAACTGATGAAAATTTAAATGTACAACAGGCTTCAAATTATTTAAAAATAAGCACTTCAAAACTTTACAAAGATTGTAATTTAGGAAAAGTTCCTTTTTGTAAAATTGGCAAAAAACTTGTTTTTAAAAAAGATGATCTTGATGAATATTTAAAACTTAATAGCTCTAAAAATAGTTTAAAATTTTAATCATACTTAACAAAAAACCGAAAAACCTAAAAAACCATTGTAAATTAGTGTTTTTCAGTTTTAAAATTACTAAAAATAGCATTTAAAGTATTATTAATAGTTTCATTTTTAATATTTGCATATCTTTTTGTAACTCCTATGCTTGAATGTCCTAATGTTTCTCCAATGGCTTCTAAAGATATACCCATATTAATACCTATATATCCTATTAAATGTCTTAAGTCATGTAATCTAATAGGAGTTTTTAATTTTTGATTTATTTTATCCCAATGCCATCTTATATCTTTATAAGGGTTTCCATCTTCTTTAATAAAAATATATCCTTTATTTTTTACTCCAATGCTTTTTAAAGCTTCTATTTGTAAAGAACTTAACGGAAATTGTAAGTTTTTCCTTGATTTGTTTTGGCTTGAAGGTAAAAAATAAATTTTATTAGCAAAGTCAATATTGTCCCATTTTAATGTAAGAACTTCACTTTTTCTTCTTCCATGTAAAAGAAATATAAACATAGCTCGTATCATTAAATTTTCATAATTTATAATAGCTTTATAAAGAGCATTTCTATCCTCATCATCAATAGTAAAATATCTTTTGTTGTCAAATTTTTGTATCTCTATTTCTCTTGCTATATTTTTTTCTATATAATCATTTTTAATAGCAAATTCAAATACTGGAGAAAGTATGTCTTTTATTGTTTTTGTTGTCCTTGGAGATTTGCCTTGATCAATCATTTTATTGACAATATTTTGCATATCTTTTAATTTGACTTGTTTTATTTTGATGTTTCCTATAACATCTTTTATATGTGCATTATATGAAAATATGGTTACCTCATAATGTTTTTTAGAAATAGTATTTTTTCGCATACTAATCCATTCTTCAAACACTTCATTTAGTTTAGGTTCTTTAATTTTAAATTTCTTTGCAAATTTTCCATTAATTCTTTGCAAGGCAATTAACTCACAATTCTTTTTAAGGGTCTGGGTGTTATTTAAAATAGGAAATATCTCATAACTTGATTTTTTTCCTTCATAATATCTTATAGCTAATTCGTATGGTATAGTTAATCTTCTTTGCAATTCTACTAAGCTAATTTCTTTTATATCCTCTAATTTCTTATCTTTGTCTATAAAATATATACCCTTATATTCTTTTATTTTTACTAGATTTTTCAAGATATTCCTTTTTTGCTTTTAATTTACGCAGAAAATTTTATTATTTTTTACATAATATAAAATTAAAAATATACTAAAAATAGTATCTCAAATGGATTTTAGTGGTAGCGGTTTTGGTAGCGGTTTTTTTCTCAAAATGGTATAAAATAATACTATTTTTAAGATAAACTTAAACAATAAAACGCCTATTTTTCAATACTTTGATAAAAAATGATAACAAAACGCATTAGGCTTAGGATCTGGTGCAGCAATGCGTGAAGGTTCAAGTCCTTTCATCCGCACCACTAATTTAGATTTTACTCAAATATGAAAACCTATATATAATTTATTTTTAGTTGCACAAAATAATATTTTAATTAAAATATATTGCAAATATTAGGAATATATCATGGTAAATATATCAAGTTAAAATTATCGAAAATTTTTGCAAGGATAAATTTAAAAAAGATACAAGGCTAAAGGATTTTTTTCATATCTTTTTGGCACAAAATTTAGAAATTTATACCAATATAGAAGACCAAAATTATGCCAAAGGTACAATACTAATATATAAAATTTTTGATATATGTATAAAAGATGGAGTTTTCGTAGGTCAAGAGTATTGTCAATTTAAAAAAAGTGTGATAGATTATATAGTTGCATATACTGATGAAAATATGAATGATGGTAAAATATCGCAACTATTAAGAGGTGGTTTTACATTAAAAATAGATAAATCAAATTGTTATGATAATCCAGATATTAAAGTTGTGTTTTCAGAAAAAGGCTTTTTGTTTCAGGCTAAATTTAACAATTGTGAAAGTAAATTTAAAGATACAATGACTATGTTTGCACTTTCTTTGGCTTATCGTGAGAAAATGGAGTATTATTTGAATTTGACTTCAAGTATTATAGATAAAGAAAACTACCATGATGTTATTGATATTAAAAAAGATTTTTATGTTTTTAATTTGAAATATTTTTTTAGCAACCCAATACATTATAACTACCAACAAAAACATACAATATGGAAAATTATATTTCATTATTATAATATTTTAGAGCAACATCAAGAATTAAAAATTCAAATAGAAAATCTTGTTGATATTTTGCATATTGAGCAAAATCAAGAAGAAGATAAAAAGGAAAAAATAAAAGAGAATAAAAGAAAAAAATTGAAATGATTTTTTTAATTATCGGTGCTTTTGTTACTTTAGCTTCGCTAGTTAGTGTATACAAAGATGCTATGGAATTACTTGGTTAAAGTTATAGTATCACTTGTTTTGTGTTTTACTAAAATTTAACTC